>JAMCWE010000080.1 GCA_023475265.1 Bacteroidota bacterium | reverse complement strand
AATATGAATTTATAAATGTCCGAGAAGGCGGACTTCCTTTCTCTGAACCGCAAAATATTGGTGTTGGAAAACTGATTGAAGTATTGAAAGAATTTTGTGTATTGGATGAGCCGCGCGACGAGAAACGTAAAAGGGTAGAAGTAAAAAGTATTAAAACAAAAATTAATAAAAGATTTATTGGTGAAGCAACGGAGTTTTTGAAAAGTAAGATTGATAATTATGATGACTTTTTACGAATTGGATTTGCATTAGCTTCGTTGGGTGAAGAAGGGAGAGAATATTTTTTATTGATTGGGAAAGATAATCCCAAATACCCGGAGGACACCGCAACAGCATTGAATAAAAAGTTTGACGGATTACTTAAAGATTATCGCGGAGATATTACTTTCGGATCGTTCTTTGAGATTGCAAAAAAGTATGGTTTTGAATTTCCAAAAGTAAGATTCTGGCATATTGAGGATGGTAAAGCAACTATCATTAGGAATACATTTATTGAATTTTTAGAAGCTGAGGGTTTTGGAAAAATGTATTTGGGGAAGGATTACATTTTTATCCAGGTTGATAATAATATTGTGCGTGAAAGCTCACCAGTTTTAATAAAAGATTTTGTTCTGAAATATACGAATCAATTAACCGATACAGGAATGAGAAGGATTGTTAAAGAAAGTTTGATAAGGAATGCGAAAACTCTATTTAGTGAATCGACTTTAGAATGTTTGCAAACAGTTACACCGTATTTTGTTGAGGACACAAAAGAAAAAGCGATGTTCTTTTTTAATAATTGTTTTGTTGAGATTGATAAGACAGAAATACAAACAAAAAGTTATGAAGAATTGAAAGACAACATCTGGGAAAAGCAGTTGATTAAAAGAGATTTATCACTTGCAACTGGTATTTCTGATTTTGAGAAGTTTATTAAAAATGTTTGCAGAAATGATTTGAGCAGAATTAATTCGTTAAAGTCAGCAATAGGATATTTGTTACATAGCTATAAAGATCCAACACGTACAAAGGCAATTATTTTTACCGATGAAAAAATTAGCGATAGCGCATTCGGGAGATCGGGAAAAGGAGTTGTTGCTAATGCAGTTAATGAATTAAAAAACGTACTGAGAATTGACGGCAAGAATTTTAGATTTGATAAAAGTTTCCCATTTCAATCAGTAAATCCAGATACACAAGTTTTATTCTTTGATGATGTCTCAAAGAAGTTTGGTTTTGAAAAACTCTTCTCGATTATTACAGAAGGTATGACGATTGAAAAGAAAAATAAAAATGAATACTCAATTCCGTTTGAACATGCACCCAAAATAGTAATTACAACTAATCATTCAATTTCCGGCAGTGATGATTCATCTAAGGCAAGGCAATTTGTGATTGAATTTTCCGACTTCTATAATGCAAGACACGAGCCTATTCAAGATTTTGGAAAGATGTTTTTTAAGGAGTGGAATGAAGTTGAGTGGAACGTCTTTGATAATTTTATGATTGAGTGCTGCCAATATTATCTAAAAAACGGATTGAAAGAATATGATTACGTGAACTTGATTAAGAAAAAACTGATTGATGAAACAGCGCCGGAGTTTGAGGAATTTATAAAAGAAGTACCGCTTAATAGTGAACAGAATAAAAAAGAATTGTTTGAAATGTTCAAAAAGGAGAATGAAGATTTTGGACAAATGAAGCAAAACACTTTTTCCAAATGGACAAAAGTATATGCTGAACTGTATGATCTAAAGGTTGATGAACGGAAATCCGGATCGGATAGGTATATTACTTTCAGAAAGAAAGATGAAAAACTTAGCGAAGATGGACAATCCGCCTAAGTCGGCGGACAAGTTGGATTTTATGAGGACAGATACTGAGAATGCTATTGTCCAATAAGATGGCTGAGAATATTTCAATTTGCTTATTTGGACGAAAGGACAAAATGAGAAGCAAAAAAATAATTTAAGAATATTGAAGAGTAAAAAAAGGGTTATTGGAAAATTGGGTTTGGGATTGGACAAAGGGACGGAAGAGAAATTATATTATTTTATTAAAGGTAAATGATCCTATTGCCTCATAATAAAACCTAACCATGCTATTAATAAAGAAAGTTTATAATAAAGAAAGTTTACTAAAATCTCTTTCTAAATTAGCTCAAATGTATTATATTTTATAAAGCTATGTTATTTTTTCAAACCAATAGGACAAAAGATAGAGCAAGGCAGATTGAGTATTGCTCAAGAAATGCTTTAAATTATATTCTGTCTAAAGTGAACCAACAAGGGGGATGGTCTGATTTTAAGACTAATCGTTCTGGGGAGAGCACATCTTGGGTTACAGCTTACATCTTAAATAATGTCACTGAACTATTGCCAATCAAAACTATTGAAAATGCTTATAGTTTTCTTATTACGGAAAGAAATAATGATGGATTTTGGGGATTTAGCAAAAATATTCCTTCAGATTTGGATTCGACGATTAACGTTTTATTTGCTTTAAAAAGGAATGATTACCAATTCAATGATGAAATGGCTTCGTTTATTAAAATTCATCAAAAAGAAAATGGGGGTTTTTCAACATATTCAGATGTAGACCAATTAGTTAATTACAGAAAGAGTAAAGTTGGTGAAGATTTTAAAGGCTGGCTTACAGAACATATTTGTGTTTCAGCACTGACATTGGAATATTTATTTACAACACAAAGCAAATCTGGCCAAATAAATTTTGATAAAGCATTAGGGTATTTGATAGAACAACAAAATAGTTTAGGATATTGGGAAAGTTATTGGTGGAGAACAAATTATTATTCTACAGAAATAATACTTAAATTATTAAATGTATCAAATCGGCACCTATTTCAAAAAGCTATTATGAAAGGTATTAATTATATTGTGGATAATTGGGACCAAAATGGTTGGTGGGATAATGGAATTGATAAGAATAAACCTTGTATAATTTCTACAAGTCGAAACATAAAGACATTGATTTATTTTGATAAAAGAAAATATAGAATAATGGTTGAAAAATCTTTGGATTGGATTTTAGATCAACAAAATATAAATGGGGATTGGGAGAATGAACCAATATTAAGAATTCCGCAACCAGCAAATATTTTACCAAATGAAATAATTGATTGGAAAATTGGTGGATTTGGAGTTGGTTCAGTATGCAATGACAATAACCATCTTTATACTACTGCAAGCGTATTAAATATACTTAGGAAATATAAATAATGAACTATTTTATAAACAATCCTTGGATTTCAGTAACCATTTCGGCAATACTTATAATAGTATTTTTAATATGGATTTCATTTAAGATATACACAAGTAATTCTTTTACTGTAGAAGAAAGAACTTCATTTTGGGGACCAGTTTTTATCATTCTATTTTTAATTAGTGGCTTAATTGTATCACAAGGAATTTTATGGGCGAATAATATAAAAAATTTGGAATCTGAGCCATTTCTATATTCAATTGGAAAAGATGCTTACGGTTCAGACATAGCTAGGAAAATTTATGAAACTAGATCGGTGTTAGGTTTGGTAGAATCATTAGCAATCGCGATGATAACACTTGTTATTCCATTATTATTAGTAATATGGAATTATGCAAAACAAACTATAATTAATAAGATCGATAATTTGATAAAAATAAAAAATGATGTAAATGAAAATGTAAATAAAGACCTATTAGATGGGATTATATTAGATTCCTTTAATAGAAAAGACATTTTTCTGAAAAATGGAAAAAATTTGAAACCTTGGTTTTATGGAATAGTTGTTGCTTCGATAATCTTCTTAATAACTTTAGCTTATACTAATATAGCCAACTTTTCATCTGATATACTTTTAATCGTAATAGTATTTGAGAAGGTGGGTGCAATAATTTTATCAATTTGGTTAATATCTTTTTTAATGATTTATCAATTGTCAATTAATCCTTTGCTTGGAGAATTTGAACATTTAAATATTTTTACAATTCCAGGTTACAATCATAAAAACAATGAGAATTCAAATGGCTGATAATCATTCTATAACTGAAATAACAGACAGTAATAAGTGGACGTCTAAAAAATTATTTATCACAATAGTTTTTAGTGCGGCTACTTTTGCAGCTTCGTTTATAATTGGTAATGCTATTACATTAGCATTTGGACCAGGAACTTCTGGCATAGCTACTATTATTATCACTACAATCTTAGTAGTAATTTGTGCAAGGATTGTTGAGACAAAGGGAGTCTTTACATTATTGGTATTTATTTTTACAGTACTTGCAATACCAACAAATATGTTTGGGCCACCAAATCCTTTGAAAATATTTATTGGGCTTTTAACTGGAATAGTTTATGACTTAATTTGGAATTTAACTGGAAGGAAAAAATATTCTTTGCCGATTGCAGCTACAATCTCTACTATGGTTTCTATTCTTTTGATTTATTTATTACTAAATTATTTAAACCATCCGAGAAAAGAATATCTTCAATCAATTTTATTATGGCTTATACCAGTCTATGGGATACTAGGATATATTGGGGGTATAGCTGGTGATAGAATCTATCAAAAAAGTCTAAAACGACTATCTATTATTAAACAGCTTAAAGCGTAAAAATGCTTAAAGCTGAGATTGATTATTTTACTTACCTAGGCAAGGACAAACCAACTTTAAAGAATAGTGGGATAAATCTATCAGGTGGAGGATTATATCTTTTATGGGGAGATAACGGAGAAGGGAAATCAACTTTAGCGTATATCTTAAGTGGGGTTATTCCATTTTTATTAAAAGGAGAATTGAAAGGAAAAGTACTCTATGAGGGTGAGAGATTAGGGAAAGATATAATAGGAAACTTAAGTCTTGTTGTATTCCAGAATCCATATATTTTTTTTCAAGGCCAAACAATTAAGGAGGAATTCCAACCGCTCCTTGACGCGAACCATTGCAATTCAAAAGCTATCATAAATCAACTCTTGGGAGATTTTGATAAAGAGCAGTACATCGAACATTTATCGGGAGGACAGCAACAAATATTATCCATTTGTTCCGCAGCTCTTCATAATAAATTTATTTATGTATTTGATGAACCATTTGAGTTCTTAGATGATTACCACAAAGGCTTAGCAATAACAATTATTAAAACGCTTGCTGATTCAGGTAAGATTATATTCTTAATACAAAGGAAGCCAGAAGAGATTCAGGATTTGTCAATTAAAAGGTCTTTCAAAATTAATGATGGGAATATAAAAGAAGAACTACCCAAATATTCTGAAAAAGAATATAATTTAGGATATATATCAAATGATAACATAATATTAAAAATACAGGGATTAAACTTTGGATATAGGAATAGAAAACAAGTGCTTATAAATGGTATTTCATTTGATGTTAATGAAAAAGAATGTCTTGGAATAATAGGCCCAAATGGTTCTGGAAAATCAACTTTGTTTTTGATTATTGCACAATTGTTAAAACAGAATTCTGGGACTATTGAATTAAATGGTAAACTGAATAAAGAAGAATTAAGACGAGGAATTAAATATTCATTTCAGAATCCGGATTACCAAATATTTAAGTCTTCCGTTAAGGAAGAAATTGTATTCGGACTAGAAAAAAATTTTATAGACGCAAAAAGTATTCAAAGTAAATTAGACCTTGTCTCTACACTTTTACCATTCGATTTGGAAGAAAGTCCATTTGACTTAAGCTTTGGACAAAAAAAACTGTTAACGATTATATCAACTCTGATTCTTGATCCTAAATTGGCATTAATCGATGAGCCATTTGCCGGTTTAGATGACGTTGCAAAATCTATTATTATAGAACAATTCAAAATACATTTATCAAAGAATAACAGTATAATAATTTCTACCCATTCTGGGAATGAAATAAAAGGTATTTGCACTAGAATACTTACATTGAAAAATGGAAAACTAGAGTAATTAAAATGATTGAAATTGTTGATAAATATTTAACGAATCTTCATCCGACTACAAAATTATTATTCTATATAAATCTTTTTATTTTTTCTATAATGGGGGAAATATTAGGTGTGTATTTATTGGGGATGATTTCATTTTTCTATTTACTGTTAACACATAAGGATAAAAAATTAATCGCAAACCCAATAAATGGTTTAATCCTTTGTATTATAGGCGTAATAATTGTTCTACCCGACGGAACAAAAAGTGAAATAAAACTTGCAATTGATTTAAGTGCACGTATTCTATTGGTCTTTAATTTATTTGCTATTTCGGGTATTACTACTAATCAGCAAGATTACCTTTTCATAGCAAAAATCTTTGGAATCAAAGGAAACAACAGGAAAATAATCATAGTACTGCCCCTTGTATTACCTTTAGTTGTTAATGTAATTCATAATGTTATTATGGCTCAGAAATCACGGGGCATAGAATTGAGTTTCAGAAAACTGATGCAATTTCAAACCTACCAAGGTTTAATTGTCCCTTATCTCGTTTGTGTATCCAAAGTTATATTGGACTATTGGATATCGATTAACTTGAGACCTTGGTCCTCATATAAAGTTAGTATTCCTAGAATAAAAATATTAGATCTCGGAATTTTACTTTCAATTTTCATTTGGTTGTTGAATATTTTACCTCATAATTGATGAATAGCATCACGTAAATTTTGCTTTTGGAGATGACTATACACTTGTGTTGTAGCCAAATCTTCGTGACCCAATAATTCCTTAATAATGTAAAGCGAAACTCCTTTCTGCGCTAGTAGAGAGGCGAAAGAATGGCGTAAGGAGTGAAAGTGAATTTTTTCATTTAGATTAGATTTTCTGACTACATCTTTAAATTGCTTGCTGATAGTTTCTTGATGAAGTTTTCTTCCTTCGATTCGACAGAATACAACTTCGTTTGGTTGATGAATACCAAGATTAAAACGACTTACCAAAACCGATTTTACTTTTTCGCACATCGGAACTATCCGTTCCTTTTTACTTTTAGTTAAGAAGTCATCCGTGCACTT
>JAMCWE010000173.1 GCA_023475265.1 Bacteroidota bacterium | reverse complement strand
GTTTCTTTTGACAGTCTCTCGGCATTTGCTCTTAGCTTTTCACGGTATGGTTCTGCAAATTTTGGATAGTCAAATATGCGTATCCCTTTTGTATATAAATATCTTGTCATTCCCTCTGCATAGCATAGACCAGGTAATGTACCGGTAAATATTAACCGGTCATAACAGCCGAGGCTTCCGGCTATTTTTTCTTTGTAGCGCTCCGTTAGCAATTCCATCGCTTATCCTTTTTTTGCAAAGATAATCTTTTTTTACCTCTTTGGTTCTGGCTTGTCCAGGTTAGGTTTTGGGTTTTGCCAAAAAGTTAGAGCATAACTTATAAAATCTTTTATTGAATATTGCGCACTAGAATCGGGAAATTCCGTGTAGATTTGTTGAAGATCAGCAACCTTAATGTTCAATCCTTTTTGTTGTCTCCATTCAATAAAAGGTTGAAGAGTATTTTCAAACTGCGAAGGTGTAATTGCTAAATAATCCGCCTGGTTGTTGCTACTTTTTAACTGTGCCGCAACTGGTAATGTAATTATAAACGAAAGGAAAGTTAAAAAATTTAAAACTTTTATTGACTTGATCATATTAATCCCTTTTGTTAATAAATTAAATAAGATGTTTATTAAAATCTTTTTTTAATTATTAGTACCTGTCTAATTTAAATTTTTCGCCTAAATATAATTTTCTTACTTCTGCATCTTCGGCAAGTTCGTTTGCTTTACCCTGCTTAAAAATTGTTCCGTTAATAAGTATGTAAGCATTGTCCACAATGCTCAAAGTTTCATGAACATTATGATCGGTAATTAAGACACCAATACCACGATTTTTTAAGTTGGCAACAATCTGCATTATGTCTTCAACTGCAATCGGATCAACGCCGGCAAATGGCTCATCAAGCAAAATGAAATCCGGATCAGTTGCAAGTGCGCGTGCAATTTCTGTTCGTCTTCTTTCACCGCCGCTAAGCTGAAATCCTTTACTCTTTCTTATTTGCGTAATGCTCAAATCTTCTAAAAGCTTTTCGCACTTTTCTTTCCTCGCTTTTGAATCAAGATCAGTCAGCTCTAACACTGCAGTTAAATTATCTTCAACAGAAAGTCTTCTAAAGACTGAAGCTTCTTGCGGTAGATAACCAATCCCCATTCGTGCCCGCTTAAACATTGGTTCGTGTGTGATTTCTTTTTCATCTAAAAAAACTTTTCCGCCGTCGGGTCGGATCATTCCAACGATCATATAAAAAGTTGTAGTTTTACCGGCACCGTTTGGTCCAAGCAAACCAACAATTTCTCCTTTGGAAACTTTAACCGAAGCTTTATTTACGACGGCCCTCTTCTTATAAATTTTGACTAAGTTTTCACTTCTTAAAGTTGTTGTTTCCATTTGTTTGTTGTTTTGGAATTTGTTTTAGTTTGTCCACTTGCTGTTTAAGTAAATTTTTAGTTGATGAATTTTTAATCGAATTTTGATTTTCATTCAATTCGTTTTTATTAAAAACATTTTGTGAAAGAAGTTCTTCTTTCAATGGATGATTTTTATAAACAGTAAATCCCGGCAAGGTGAATGCAAGTTCATTACCTTCAACTTTATTTTCTGGATGATATTCGCTCGTTGGCGATCCGAATAATTTTACTTCATCAACTTTTTTATTTGAAAATATAATTTTCGCTGAATCAGACGACGACTTGGTCAATCCATTTGGATCATTTTCTTCATAAAGATAATAAATGCTGTGAATGCCGCCAAATACATCTGTCTCACGTATTCCGTTATCGTCAAAATGAATTTTGATATCAGTGCCAGACATCTGATCAAACCGATTTTCATATTTTTGATTCTGCGATAAAATAAAAGCACTCTTATCAACATCAAGCATATAAATTTTATTTTCTCGTAAAAAAATTGTAACTGAATCTCCTGTTAGCTGTGAATTCTCGTACCAAATTACCGGCTGATTAGAATTCTCACTAATTTTCTTTGTAACAATTTCTCCTTTGCCTCGGAAGTATTCTGTGTAATCATTTCTTGACGCAAATTCGCCGCGAACAATTCGCACTGAGTCTTCAGCTTTAAAAATATTAATTGTATCTCGATACGCTTCCATTTTTTCAGATTTAATAATTAGTGTATCGATTTTTAATGAATCACTTTTTTGTTCTTCATTTGTTGTATCGCTTATTTTAATATATGAAGAATCGATCTGCATAAAAAGCGGATTCTTAGTTACAACCGTGTAAAATTTTTCCGGATAATCTTCAAGATGATTTCCAAAAATAATTGAGTTGTTTGCCGAGCTGGAAATTCTAACATGATTATCTGCAAATGTTATTCTTGAATCACGAAAATGCACAAGACTATCAGCTCTGATTATGTTTTTTGATTCAACAATTTTAACATTTCCAACTGCAATAGTTTTTCCTTGATCTTTATAATAAATCAACGTTTGAGAAGTTAAAGTTGATGAGGTATCAACAAGCTTCACATTACTATTAAATTCAGCACGGTTTTGATCAAAGAAATAAACTCCGGTATCGGCAGTTAAAATAACTTTTTTATCATTGAGAGTTACACCGGAATTCGATTGAGCTTTTCTGTCATTGCCATAATAAAATCCATGCGTGGTTGTAATTGTCAAAGTATCTTGAGTAGCTATAACATTGCCGATAAGTTCAGCATCATTTCTAGAAATATATTGAATTGCATGATCGCAAGTTATTCTTACATTGCCTTGAGTTAAAACAACATGTCCGAATACTTCGCGAATTGATTCACCATTTACTGTTCTACCGGAAAGACTATCTCCATTGACTACAATATATTCCTGCTGCTGTGCAAAAATATTTGCCGTACATAATAAGACCAATAAAAAAAAGATTTTATTTTTAAAATTCATTTGAAATTTCAAATCATCTAATTAACGATATTCAATTCAGAACGAAATTATAATTTTTAATTTTTAATTTTTAATTTAGAATTACTACTAGTATCCATCCGAGTTATGTACGTGATGTTGTAAATTGTATAATTATTTAAATTCTGATCCGATTCAAATCCGTAACCTTGAATTTTTTCTTTGGGTGAAATTATTGTAACAAATTTATCTGAAACAATTTTTCTGTCTCTGTTTCTCCACATCAATTCTTGAGTTTTCAAAGTAACACCGCTGTCATTAACAGCAACAACACTATCAATTGCGTAAAGATCTTTTGTTACATCATCAACTTTTCCTTTGTTGGAATTTAAAACAGTGGAAACTTTTCCGAGAAGATTATAAAAATTAACTTGAATTGTATCAAGTAAAGTTTCTTGCGGTTGATCGTACATCTTCAAATGGTTTGCGAATAGTACAGCTTTAGTTTTTCCGGAATCACTAAAGAATACTGTGTCATCCCAGCTTTCTTGCGCCGGCAGTTTTGCAACTTGAAGCGAAGAGTTTATTGATGGCTGCATTTTTTCTTCGCTGCATCCGGCAACAAAAAAAATAAATATGATAAAAATTAGTAATTTCATCTTTGGCGAAGGCCAAGGTTGATTAAATCGTGAAGGTGGATAATTCCCAACGGCTTGTTTTCTTCATCTATAATTATCATTGCCGTTATTTTAAAATTTTCCATTTGCTGTAATGCGAATGAGGCAAGATAATTTTCTTTCATCACTTTTGGATTGTGTGTCATAATATCTTTAGCAGCCAAATCTTTTATATCAAGAGTTCGTTCAAGTAGTCTTCTTAAATCACCATCCGTAATTACGCCGGTTAATTTTCCTTCTTTATTTACAACTGTTGTTGTGCCAAGTCTCTTAGAAGTTATTTCAAGAATTACATCTTTAATAGAAGTTTCTTCATTAACTTTAGGAATTTTATCTCCTTTAATCATAATTTCTTTTATCTCAAGCGACAAACGCTTTCCTAAACTTCCGCCGGGATGCAAGTATGCAAAATCTTCTGCCGTAAATCCCCGCTTTTGAAGCAGCGCAACTGAAAGAGCATCGCCCATTGCAAGCGTTGCAGTCGTCGAAGCAGTCGGGGCTAAATCATGCGGACATGCTTCTTCTTTAACATCGATATTTAAAAAAATGTTGCATTCGGAACCAAGTTTAGAATTTTTATTTCCGGACATTGCAATCAAATTTACTTTCAATCGTTTAAGCATCGGAATTAAATTCGAAATTTCTTCAGTGTTTCCGCTCTTAGAAATTAATATAACAACATCTTCTTGTCTAACCATTCCAAGATCGCCATGAAGGGCATCGGTAGGATGCAAATAAATTGCAGCAGTTCCTGTTGAATTTAAAGTCGCTACAATTTTTCTTGCAATCAATCCGGACTTTCCCATTCCCGAAAGTACTACACGTCCTTTGGAATTATAAATCACTTCCACAGCTTTTACAAATTGATCATCAATACTGCTGGAAAGATTTGCAACAGCTTCTGATTCAATTCTAATTACTTCTTTCCCCTTTTGAATGATTTCATCCGAAGTCAATGCTAACCTCAAATTTTTTTAATAATGTTTTACGATTTTATCAATTGATTTAATTTCGATAAGCAAATCTTTAAGCTCACTTAACGGAAGTTGACTTGCTGCATCGCTTAAAGCTTTTTTAGGATTTGGATGAACCTCAAGGAATAATGCATCGATTCCAACCGCTGCAGCAGCACGCGCCAACGGTTTGATAAATTCCGGTTCACCGCCGCTTTTATTTCCTTTGCTTGGCAATTGAACCGAATGAGTTGCATCCATTACCACTGGATAACCAAACTTTTTCATAATAATAAATGAACGCATATCTACTACCAAATTATGATATCCAAAAGTTGTTCCGCGTTCAGTTAAAAGAATTTTTTTATTTCCGGTTGAAGAAATTTTTTCAGCAACATGCTTCATATCATCGGGAGCTAAAAATTGTCCCTTCTTAATATTTACAACTTTACCACTGTTGCCAGCAGCGATTAATAATTCAGTTTGACGAGAAAGAAACGCGGGGATTTGAAGAACATCCGCTACTTCAGAAACATTTTTTATTTCATCATTTGTATGAACATCCGTTAGAATCGGAAGGTCAAAATATTTCTTAACCTTTTCTAAAAT
The DNA here is from genome assembly GCA_023475265.1 of Bacteroidota bacterium. GTDB lineage: Bacteria > Bacteroidota > Ignavibacteria > Ignavibacteriales > Ignavibacteriaceae > FEN-1297. The sequence continues at coordinate 1,903 of JAMCWE010000173.1, read as the reverse complement.
TATTAATGCTTCTTTGTCACCAATTCCTCTAAAAGATTTTATGCTTGTTCTGTTTGCTTTTTTGTAGCTTGATTTAAAGATCAAAGGAATATTCAATTCGGAAGTTATATCTTTTATCTTTTCAGCAGTAGATAAAATCAATTTTTCGTTTTCAACAACACACGGACCAGCAATTAAGACAAAAGGTTTACCGTTTCCGAGTTTTATTTTATTAATTTCAACCAAATTACTTTTACTTATTATTATGAGAAAATCTTTAGTTCAAATATAACAAATTCAAAATCTTTATTTAACTACTTTTCAAAGCATTAAAAAAAGTCAAAATGAACTGAACTTGTGTGATTTAGCAAAAAGTAATACGGTTTGTAATCCACGATTCTTTAAAAATTAGTTTTTCTTGAGTATAATTGAATGCGAAATCTTTAATAGATAAAAATAATTTTTATGATTTTCCCAATAACAAAAGCGGAATTTTAAAGTGATCAAAACAAAATATTTTCTCATTTCGATTTTAACCTTCATTTTAGTTTTAACAAATTCAAAACTCGTTTTCAGCCAGCCCGGCAGAGTTATGAATTCTTCTGAGTTAAAATTAGCTTTAGATAAATTGAATGTACTTGGAAGCGTTCTTTACATTGCTGCTCATCCAGACGATGAAAACAATGCTTTACTTGCATACTTCGCCAAAGGTAAATTGCTTCGTACAGGATATTTATCATTGACTCGCGGCGACGGAGGACAAAATTTAATTGGACCGGAACAAGGCGCAGAATTAGGTGTAATTAGGACTCAAGAATTATTAGCTGCAAGAAGAATTGATGGTGCAGAACAATTCTTTTCGCGTGCGATTGATTTTGGCTTTTCAAAATCTGCAAATGAAACTCTTGAATTTTGGGGAAAGGATAAAATTCTTTCTGATGTTGTTTGGATTATTAGAAAATTCAGACCGGATATAATCATCACAAGATTTCACGGCACAAAAGAAGACGGGCATGGGAATCATACCGCTTCTGAAATGTTAGCTGCCGAAGCTTTCAAACTTGCTGGCGATCCAACTGCTTTTCCCCAGCAGCTACAATATGTAAAACCCTGGCAGCCAAAAAGAATTTTATGGAATGCTTGGCTTCCGCTGCTTGAAAGAGAACATGCTGATCTTTCAAAATTTATTAAGCTTGATGTTGGCGTTTACAATCCTTTACTTGGCGAATCATATACTGAGTTAGCGGCAAAAAGCAGAAGCATGCACAAAACACAAGGCTTTGGTTCGAGCCCACAATTCGGAGAATCAACAAATTATTTTCAACTTCTTGATGGAAAGGAAGCAAGTAACAATTTATTTGATGGAATAAATTTAACCTGGAACAGAGTTGATGGAGGCGAAAAAGTTGGTAGACTTCTAATGGAAGCTGACAAGAAATACAATCCGGAACATCCTTCAGACATCATCCCAATACTTTTGAAAGCATATGCCGAGATGGAAAAAATAAATGATGATTATTGGATTCCACTTAAGAAAAAAGAACTTCTTGATGTGATACGATCATGCGCAGGAATTTTTATTGAATCTACATCTTCAGATTATTCGGCAGTGCCTGGAGAGAATATTCGGATTACTTCTGAAATTATTAATAGATCAAATTATCCTTTTATCTTAAAAAAAGTTGAATCCACAGATCAAGTTGATGGGAACAATTTAAATAGCAATTTGAAAATGGAAAATCTTGTTAAGGTAAATTCTGAAGTTCAAATTCCTGATGATGCGCCATATTCTCAACCTTAATAGCGGGCTTTCCGGATCAAGAATAGTCACTTTAGATGTTTCATCAGTTACTCTTTTATTCGCAATATGAAATGGATAGGGTCCAATCTTATCGGTAACTAAATCAAAATTTTTGTTGTATTG
>JAMCWE010000214.1 GCA_023475265.1 Bacteroidota bacterium | reverse complement strand
AAAGTTGAAAAGATAAGTCAATTAATGAAAGCAATGTAAATAAACCAAATATTGCGCTTATTATTCGGGGAGTTAAAAACAAGTCATAATAAATACGAAAGGCAAACGCATAAACTATTTTTTGGAAAGGCAGCCAACCTGAAAAGAGCTGACCATTTCCTTTAAACCAATCATATGCCTCCAAAGTATGTCCTGACTCATCGAGAGAGATTGCAAAGAAACCGTTATGAAATAATAAATATTCGAAAACAATAAATAAGAGGACAATTGCAATAATTAAAAAATAGAATATTTTATTTTCTTCAGCAGTTCTTGGTGGCGATTTTAAGTTCATTATTATTGTTTTTGAAATTAATGATGTACTATAAAAAATTATTTACTTGCTTGCTGCTGATCCTTCAAATAAAGAACAGAAGTATTTTCTCATTCGGCGATTTATTGCATGCTTTTTATAGTAAATAAGTAAGAATAATTTATTCTCTATAATATAAACCTATGTTTTAGACTTTACAATTGCTGCCATTAAGTCATAGTTCTAAAAACCGCGAAATGAAGTTTATATTATTCTAAAAAACATTTTAAATTTCGAACAAATTTTTCTTTCAACATCCATATAAAAGACAAACTTTAATATTAACTAATGTTAATCGTGTAACGTATATTCAACCAAGTGTAGAATAATAACCATTTTAATCCGTCAATTTCCCGGTGTTTTTTTCATATAACCGGCGAACCATTTGGCATATCAATTGAGAAATAGTCAAAAAAAAGTAAGAAGACTATGCCATTACCTGATGAACAATTAGAAGAAATTAAAACTGAAGATATAAAACCGAAACCCGGTATTTCAGCGGTTAATACAAAAGTATTAATATTTGGAATTCCAATTTTCATATTCCAATTAATTGTAGTTTATTTTGTAACTGCTAATATCTTAATGAAAAGGTTAGAAAGCAGGGCGTCCACTCCACCAAATAATACTACAAATACTACTGCAGTCCCCGTTAACCAACCGGTAAATACTCAGCCGGTTGAATACGGAAAATATATTTATTCAATCGATGATTTAATAGTTAATCCGGCAGATACCGATGGGAAAAGGCTTTTATTAACATCAGTCGGAATTGATTTAGGTAAGCTTGAGATGGAAAATGATTTGAAGAGCCGTGAGCCAATGGTAAAGGATGTAATTATATCTACTCTTGCAAGCAAGAGCATTGATCAATTAGATAATACTGCTTATCGGGATACTTTAAAAATAGAAATCAGCAGTAAGTTGAAAAAATTAATTCCAAGTGTATCTATTAACAACATTTACTTCAGTAAATATATAATTCAATAAACATGGCAGAAGTATTATCACAGCAAGAAATAGATCAGCTTCTTAATAAAGTTAAGAGCGGTGAAGAACAGACTGTTAACCCGGCAACTGATAAGGAAGCCGTACTTTTTGACTTTCGCCTTCCTAATAGGATTTCGAAAAACCAGCTTAGAACCATTAGAAATATTAATGAAAACTTTGCAGAGAGTTTCAGTTCATTTCTTGTTTCCAAACTTCAATCTATTATAAATATAAATGTAACTTCAATCGATCAAATTTATTATTCGGAATACATACTTTCGGTTTCCAATCCGGCTTGCCTATATACTTTCGAAATTAAAAACACAGATATAAAAGGTATACTCGAGCTTAATCTGGATCTCTCGTTAGCTTTGGTGGATAAACTATTAGGAGGCAGCGGTGTCGGTTCGAAACAGTCAAACATAATTACTCCAATAGAGCAAAAAGTTATCGGTGTAGTTGTTGAAAGAGTAATGATTGACCTTAGAAAAGCCTGGCAGATAGTAGACGATTTAGAATTTAGAGTAGAGAGATTTGAGTCTGATATTGATTTTGCACAAATCACTTCACAAAGTGAATCGGTATTACTTATTTCTTTCGAAATTTTAATTGCCGAAAAATCTTATATGATGAATCTCTGTTTTGCCACTTTTGCCTTCGATAAGATTTTATCAAAATTATCTTCGCAAAAATTCTCATCAATTAGGCCGGCAAAAAATGCAAGCACAAGTACAAGTGAAATTATTTCTAATCATCTTTATAAAACTTTTTTACCGGTTACAGTAGAATTCGGAACCACAAAAATCTCAGTTCAAAATTTATTTGATCTTGAAAAAGGAGATATAATTAAGCTCGATACAACAATAAGCGACGAACATCCTGTTAGAGTTGGAACTAAAACATTGTTTATGGGCAGAGCGGGCGTGGTAAATAAGCATAAAGCAATAAAAATTACCAGAAAAGTTGAACAAAACAATAAACCAGAATAAGGAAAGACTATGGCTGAAAATAATAGCAATGAAGGCGTAACTCCGGATACTAACAGTCAGCATGAAGAGAATATATTTTCGAATCCGGACAACCTAAAAAACGAAAATAAAGTTCGCGCAGGCGTAGCGGAGTTTGATGAATTTGATGACTCGAAGATAAAAGGAGGCGGTTCAAGCGACAAGCTTAACTTCCTTAAAGATCTTCAACTAAATGTTTACATTGAGCTTGGCAGAACCCAGATGCAGATAAAAGAAATTCTTGAGCTTGAAAGAGGATATGTAATTGAACTTGACAAGCTTGCCAGCGAGCCGGTTGATATCTACGTAAATAATAAAAAGGTTGCCGAAGGCGAAGTGGTTGTTATCGATAAACATTTTGGAATTAGAATTACTAATTTGAGCGAAGTGAATAACCGGTTAAAGGGGGTATACTAATGTCATTCCTAGATATTGTAAAAGCTTTATTGCCGCTTGTTGTTATAGTCGGATTGTTGTACGGTGTTTTACTGTTTATCAAAAAATATGGAATCTCTTTTAAAGGAAATAAATCCGGTTCAGTTTCAATTAATGTATTAAGCTCTCAAATGATCATGCCGAAAAAATTCATTTCTGTTGTGAGGGTGGAAGATAAACTTCTTGTGCTTGGTGTAAGCGATAATTCAATTACACTTTTGAAAGAACTTGAATATACCGGCGAATTGGAAAATCCTTATTCACCGGAAGAATCAAAGAAAAGTTTTGTTGAATTATTGAAGAAGAATCTTGGAATACGATGAAAAGAAAGATTACTGTTTTACTCCTTTTTATTTTGCTTGCGGGCGCCTCTATTACTTATGGACAACAAGCAAGCGGACAATCCGGAACACTTGCTCTTCCTAAAATTGGAATAAATGTAGGTGCATCCAGCAATCCCGGCGATATTTCTGTAACACTTCAATTACTTTTATTATTGACTGTACTTTCTTTAGCGCCGTCAATAATGATAATGACAACTTCTTACTTAAGAATAATTATTGTATTTCATTTTTTAAAAACGGCGCTTGGAACTCCACAAATGCCGCCGAGCCAACTGGTAGCCGGAGTAGCATTGTTCTTAACTTTTTTTGTAATGGCGCCGACATGGAGTAAAGTAAACGACCAGGCATTGAAGCCGTTAATGAATGGCCAGATAACTGCCGAACAAGCTTATGATAAAGGTATTCAGCCGGTACGCGAATTTATGTTCAGAAATGTTAGGAACGAAGATATGGAATTATTTTTAGGACTGGCAAATTTAAATCGCCCTAACGATAGAAATGATGTACCGACTTACGTTTTAATCCCGGCATTTGTACTAAGCGAATTAAGAGCCGGATTTATAATCGGTTTCTTTTTGTTCATTCCGTTTCTGATGATAGACATGATAGTGTCGAGTATTTTAATGTCGATGGGAATGATGATGCTGCCTCCAACTTTAGTATCAATACCGTTTAAAATTTTACTTTTCATTTTGATTGACGGCTGGCATTTGATAGTCGGATCGTTAGTAAGGAGCTTTTCGTAAATGACAGAGGAATTGGTAATAGAAATTTTAAAAGAAGTTTTTTACACCACATTTATAATTTTGCTGCCGATACTTGGCGTTTCTTTAGTCGTAGGAATCATTGTTTCAATTTTCCAGGCCGCAACTTCTATTCAAGAAGCAACTTTAACTTTTGTTCCTAAAATATTAGTTACCGCTATAACTATTATTTTACTTTTGCCCTGGATGATGGATAAGGTAATTTCCTTTACTACAAAAATTCTAACCATGTTTAATACCGTAATAAAATGATAAATATTCCTATTGCCGATTTTATTATTGTCTTGCTGATATTCATGAGAATTTTTGCAGCTTTCATGTCATCGCCAATTTACGGTCACGAATCTATTCCGGTTTTGGCAAGAATCTTTTTATCGCTTGTCCTTTCTTACATAGTTTTTTTGACTATTGACAAATCAAAAATAACAGTTGAATTCAACTTAGCATGGTTATTTACAAATTCAGTTAAAGAAATTATTACAGGATTAATAATCGGCTTCATGTTAAATTTTGTTTTTCATGGAATTAGTTATGCCGGAATGTTAATTGGTTTAGATATGGGACTTTCAATGTCCGATGTTTTAAATCCAATGGATGGTTCAAGCGGAAATGTAATTGGCCAATTTATTTATTTTGCGGCTATGCTCATTTTCTTATTGATCAACGGGCACTATTACATAATAAGCGGACTTGTTTATTCATTTAAAGTTATTCATCTCGGCAAGTTTACTGTAACTGAACCGGTATACGATCTTTTAATAAAATATGCGGGTACTGTTTTTATAATAGCTGTAAAAATTGCATCGCCAATAATGGTTTCATTTTTTCTTGTTCATGTTGCAGAAGGGATTGTATCCAGAGTGATTCCTCAAATGCAAATTTTCTTCGTTTCACAACCGCTAATAATCGGAATAGGTTTAGTTTTGTTAGCCTCATTAACTCCAATTTACTTTTATGTAATAAAATATTTATTGAAGGGTTATGAAGATAATCTTGTTTTATTAATTAAAGCGATGGGGCAGTGATATGGCCGATGTTGATGAACAAGAACGTTCGGAACAGCCTACTCATAAGCGATTAAACGAAGGGCGCGAAAAAGGTAAAGTTGCTAAGAGTATTGAAATAAACTCATTTGCAATTTTCACTACCGGTTTGCTGATGGTTTTTATTACGCAGAAGTTTTTAAGCAGCCAGATTTCCGAATATTCAATTCACATTTTCAATTCGATTGACATTCTAAAAGTGAATAAGGATTTGCTTCAAAATTATGCTAAGGAAGGTTTATACTTTTACTTAATTACGCTTGCGCCAATATTGGGGACAATCTTTTTAATTGCTTTAATTACAGGTTTTGCACAAGTAGGTTTTGAATTTTCACTTAAACCTATAATGCCGGACTTTAGCAAGTTTAATCCTGTTAATGGTTTTAAAAAAGTTTTTATTTCTACAAGATCGATTGTAGAAATTCTAAAATCTTTATTAAAACTTTTAATTATTGGCGGATTTACTTACAGCATTCTTTCACAGCTTGTTTTAAATTCTACAAAGCTTGCGGAATTGACTATCCCGGAGATTGTCAGCTTTATGATAGATTCCGCTTACGCACTGCTTTGGAAAATTGCGCTTGTTTATGCGGCTATTGCGGCCGTCGATTTCATTTATCAGAAATTTAAATTCAAAAAAGAAATGATGATGACGAAGCAGGAAGTAAAAGATGAAAATAAACAAAGCGAAGGTGATCCGTTAATAAAACAAAGGATTAAGAAAGCACAATTTCAAGCCGCAAAAAACAGAATGATGAAAAATGTTCCTAAGGCTGATGTGATAATTACAAATCCTACACACTTTGCGGTTGCTTTAAAATATGATATAACAAAAGATACCGCACCCAAAGTTTTAGCAAAAGGTGTTGACGAGCTTGCTCAAAGAATAAAAGCAATTGCCGCTGAAAATGGAGTTCCGATTCATGAGGATCGGGAGCTTGCAAGAGCAATTTATAGAATCTGTAATATCGGCGATGAGATTCCGGCGCAATTGTTCAAGGCTGTGGCACAAGTTTTGGCTTATGTTTATCAATTAAAAAATAGAAAAAAGAAAAAATCAATTGTGTAGATGAAAAGTTTAGGGAAAAATACCGATATCATTTTAGCTTTTGGACTCATCTTCATGCTGGGATTGATGCTTATTCCTTTGCCGCCGGCTTTGTTGGATTTTTTACTTGCTCTTAATATTTCTCTTTCGGTTTTGATTTTAATAGTTTCGCTTTACATTCAATCTCCGTTAGACATTTCAGTTTTTCCAGGACTGCTTTTAGTATTAACTCTATTTCGTCTTTCATTAAATATTAATTCTACAAGATTAATTTTACTAGATGGTTATGCCGGAAAAGTAATTGAAACATTTGGAAATTTTGTTGTCGGCGGAAATTATGTAGTTGGATTTATAATTTTCATCATCCTGGTAATCATTCAATTTATAGTTATCATTAAAGGCTCTGGAAGAATTTCCGAAGTAGCTGCACGTTTTACTTTGGATGCAATGCCCGGAAAGCAAATGGCAATCGATGCAGATTTAAATACTGGATTGATAAATGAAACAGAAGCAAAATTAAGAAGAGAAAATATTGCCAGAGAAGCTGAATTCTACGGCGCGATGGATGGTGCAAGCAAGTTTGTAAAAGGCGATGCGATTGCAGGTCTTTTAATTAATGCAATAAATATTATCGGCGGATTTATAATCGGCGTTGCCGGTAAAGGAATGTCTTTTACAGATGCTCTTCAGAATTACACAATATTAACTATTGGTGACGGCCTGGTTTCACAAATTCCTGCTTTGCTAATTGCAACGGCTGCAGGTTTAGTTGTAACAAGAAGCGCTTCCGGAACCGCACTTGATATGCAGATGAGAAAACAGCTTCTTTCAAATCCAAGAGTGCTTGGCACTGTTGCCGCCGCGGTTTCACTTTTTGCATTCATACCAGGAATGCCGTTTTTTCCATTTATACTGATGGGAACTATAATTGGAACCATTGCATATTTCTCGAAGAAAAATAAAGCTGAAGCCAAGAAAGGAACCGAACCTCAGGAAGTTGAAGCAGTACCTGTTGAAGAAAAGGTTGAACAATATCTTCAAGTTGATCCGGTAGAAATTGAAATCGGATATGGATTGATAAGTCTTGTTGATGAAAAGCAGGGCGGAAATTTATTTCAAAAAATTTCATCCACTCGTAAATATATTGCTTTAGAATATGGAGTTTTAATTCCGCCGGTTAGGGTTCGCGATAATCTTCAACTAGAATCCAATGAATATATAATCAAGATTAAAGGAAATATTGTAGCTGCCTATGAAATTCATACTGATAGATTTTTAGCAATGAATCCCGGCGGTGTAATTGAACAGTTGAATGGAATACCAACTAAAGATCCTGCTTTTAATCTTATAAGTTATTGGATTGGCCGTGAAGAAAAAGATAAAGCTGAACTTCTTGGTTATACCGTAGTTGATAGTATTTCAGTTTTATCAACACACTTGCAGGAAACATTAAAGAGGAATTTTGATAAAATACTTAGCAGGCAAGCAGTAAAACAATTATTAGAAAATTTGAAGAAAGAATATCCTGCTGTTGTAGAAGACATAAGCGCTGATTCACTTTCACTTGGTACAATTCAAAAAGTATTACAAAATTTGTTGAAAGAATTAATTCCAATTAAAGATCTTGTTCAAATATTGGAAGCTTTAATTGATTATTCTAAAGTTACAAAAAATGTTGATGTGTTAACCGAGTATGTAAGACATTCAATGGGCGATACGATTGCGAATATTTATAAGGATAATAACGGTGTAATACACGCTGTTTCTTTAGGTGATGAAATGGAAACATTCATAACCAAAGCCTTGCAGAATCAGAAGGAAGCCGTACAAACACTTGGACTAAGCCCGGCGATATTAAAGGAGCTTAACAGGATATTGAATGATCATTTAGCGAAATTTAGAATGCTTGGTTATGTACCGATCGTAATTACTTCGGCTACGATTAGGCCGTACTTCTATCGGCTGATCAATTCAACTTTCCCTGATCTAATTGTTCTGTCGTATTCAGAGCTTCCTTCACACATTGAAATTGAGTTCATTGATAAACTAGAGGTAGTTAATGCAAATTAAAAAATTTGTTGCGCCAACTTTAAAACAAGCTTCTATGCAGATGAAAATGGAAATGGGAGGCGATGCTGTTATACTTGGAACGCGGGTTATTTACGGCGAAAGTAAAACCGGAAGTAAACGAATGTTTGAAATTACCGCAGGTATTGAAGAAGAAGATATTCTTGAATATGCTGATGTAGATTCCAAACAAAAATCTGCTGGGAGTAGAAAAAGTTTTTCAGGCGAACTTCAAAAATTATCTGATAAAATTTTCATCAACCCAGTTCAGGAAAGAGAAGCATTTAAACCTAAACAATCAGTTCCGAATTCTAGGAATAACCAAAACTTAAACATAGACGTTGAGAAGGAACTTAAAGAAGTTGTCGATACGCTTTTCGCAAGAGAAGTTCAAAAGCCAATAATATCGTCTATACTAAATCAGCTTAAAAAGTATAAAAATTTTTTGCATCCTTCTAATATCGATAGTTATGTTATCTCTAGTGTTGCTTCAATGATTCCCACTTACCATTTTGAAGTTCACACAAGAAAAAAAGCAAAGACTGTGGCGCTTGTTGGACCAACCGGCGTAGGCAAAACAACTTGTATTGCAAAGCTAGCAGTGATTTCAAAAATATTACATAATCTTGATGTTGGTTTGATTTCAATTGATACTTACAGGCTTGGCGCGATTGATCAATTAAGAATTTTTTCAGAGATCAGCAATATAGATATGCTTGTTGCTTACGAGCCTTCCGATATGCCGAAGCTAATTAATTCTTTTAAAAAGAAAGATATAATTTTTATCGATACTGCAGGACGCAGCCAAAATAATTTCGATCAATTGAAAAAAGCAAAAGAGTTTTTAACCGCTGCCAATGCTGCCGAAACATATCTTGTCTTAAGCTCTACCGGGACGACAAAAAATATGCTGGATGTTTCCGAAAAATTCAAATTGTTTGGTTATGACTCGGTCATTTTTACCAAGATTGATGAAGCCGCGGCGTTTGGAAATATATTAAATGTAGTTTCAAATTTTGATGTGCCGATTTCATTTTTATCTAATGGTCAAGTTATCCCGGATGATATTATTTCTGCCGATCCGGAATTTATTGCAAATATGATTTACACAGGAAAATTCAATTAATGTTTGGCCAAGCGGAACGTGTATTAGAATTAAAGAGACTTAAATCCGAATCAGAAATTAATTCGGAAGTGAAAACTTTTGCGTTTACTTCGGGAAAAGGCGGAACGGGAAAAACTTTTCTGTCGTTAAATATTGGTTATGCGCTTTCTATCCAATTCAAAGTTTTGATTATTGATTTGGACCCGAATCTTTCAAACGCAAATATTATGATTAACGAAATTCCGAAAAAAACTATTTACAATTTTTATTCAGGGCAAAATTTATTAGAAGAGCTGATTACAGAATACAGTTCGAATTTACATTTCATCTTTGGTGATTCGGGAAAGCTTGGCTATTCACAGTCAAGGTGCGGATCTGTTGAACAATTATTTAATCAGTTAAAAAAAATTCAGCATAAATATGATTTTATTTTTTTTGATACTGGTTCAGGCGCCAGCGATGAAATAATTTCTCTCCTTCAAAAATCTGATGTTAATGTTTTAGTTACTTCACCGGAGCCGACAGCCGTAATGGATGCTTATGTGATGATCAAGTTATTGAATGGAAATAATTATGCTGGAAAAAAGGCAGTGCTTATAAATAAGTGTTTGGATCAGGAAGAAGGGCAAACAGCATTTAAAAATCTCGAATTGGCGGTAAATCATTTCTTGAAAGAAAAATTACTTTTAATGGGAATGATTAATTCCGACCGCTCAGTAACAGAATCAATTATCGCACAAGATTTATTATTGAAAAAGATTCCCGATTCAATTGTGAGTCAGCAGATTTTCAACATTGCAGATCAAATTAATGAATTCGCCCATATGGCTAATATTCTCCATACCTAATTTTTTATAATTTCTTTTACCCCCAAAAAACATCAATTATCTAAATTTATTTTCGGCTCAATAAAACTTCTCTCTGGTACAAAATTTGGGTTTTATCCACAAAAGAATAGTAACAATGAATAAAATAATTCTTCAGTTCGGTTTGTTAGTTTTTTGCCTGTCCGTAATCTTCTTTAGTCGAATAGGATTACCGGTTCAAGATGTACTATTCCGTTCGTTTTTGGTTTTTATTTCATTGACGGTGATGTTGAGTGTGGTTGTGTTAATCTTTATAAAAGCAGTCAATAAAGTCTCAATGGAAAAAAACAAAGAGTTTATTGGAAATAATAATAGGAAGTAATTAAAATGAATAACGCTACTTTGTGGGCAGAATTTAAATCTTCGCCAACTTCAAGTCGTAAAAAACAAATCATTTTGAATTATATAAAGTTGGTGCATTATGTAATTCATAACTCCAAATTTATCAACCTAGACATACTTGATGATAGAGATTACTTCCAGTTTGGAGTAGAAGGCTTAAGCGAAGCAATTGATCGTTTCGATCCGCAATACGGAACCAAGTTTGAAACTTATGCAATACAAAGAATCCGCGGAAAGATTATCGATGAATTGAGAAAGCTTCAAATAAAACCGAGGCCTGTTTTGGCTGATAAGCAAAACAAAGCGGTTTATTCTAATGTCTCGCTCAACAGCCCTGTTGATGATGAAGATGGTTATCTTCTTTACGAAGTTATCCCGGATGATAATGAAATTCCGGATGAGACAGCAGAAAAAAATGAAGTTAAAGAACTTCTTGTAAAAGCCATAAAAAACCTTGACGAACGGGATAGGCTTATTATCACCTTATATTATTTTGAAAATTTAAATTATAAAGAAATAGCAAAGCTGCTGAACATTACTGTATCGAGAGTTTCACAAGTACACTCAAGAATAATCGAAATGCTCAAAACAAAACTGGCTTATATAAATGAATAAAATTATTGCTGAAGGTCTGCAGGAGAAAAAAATTTATTTGAGATTGTTATCAAGCATAAGAAATCTTCCTTCCATGCCGGTTGTTATGCTTGAAGTATCTAAGCTTTTGAGCAACCCGATGACAAGCGCTTCAGACCTTGGTAAAGTAATTAGTATGGATCAAGGACTTGTTGCTAAAATTCTTACCGTTGCCAACTCACCGTTGTATGGAATTCCTAGAAGAGTAGCCACAATTGAATTCGCAATAGTAATTTTAGGTTTTGATCATATTAAAAATATTGTAATGGCTCTTTCAATGATAGAAGCATTTAAAAAACATGACGGGAAAAATTGGGATAATGCTTCTTATTGGGTTCACTCATTGATGACTGCAAGCGCTGCTAAAAGAATTGCAGACGAACTTGGATATCAAAAATCCGGCGAAGTATTTACGGCAGGCTTGCTTCATGATTTAGGCATTTCAATTATTCAAAGATATTTTAATGAAGAATTTAATACCATCTGCGGACTTGTTGACAACCAACAAATGAGATATTTAGCTGCCGAAGAACAAACGCTCGGGATAACTCATCAAGAGATAGGAAAATTATTGTCAAACAGATGGAACCTGCCTGAAGCTCTCGGAGAAACTATTGCTAATCACCACTGTCCATCAAAAGTTGAAAGAAATAAAATATTAGCTTCAATAGTTCACTTAGCTGATTACATGACTCAGCGGTTAGGAATTGGTTGTTTTTATTGGGATGATAATATCGAATTGGATGAAAATATAATTAATATTTTACGATTCGGCGATGAGAATAATTTGAACAAATTTATTGAGAACCACGCCGAGCTTTTTAAAAAACAATTGGAATCTATTATTATATAAAAAGAATATGTTAACATTAGCATCAGAGCAACAGCAAAAGAGAGAAAAAACAGAATTGGTTTTAGCCAACATTTACAATCTGCCGCCAATTCCAAAAGCAATGAAAGACGCTTTGGAATTATTAGACAGCCCTTCTACCAGCGCTACTACTCTCGCTGGAATAATTTCAAAAGATCAGGGCTTAGTTACTAAAATTTTAACAATTGCTAATTCACCTTTATACGGCTTACAAAGAAAGGTTACATCGATAGACTTTGCTGTAATGGTTCTCGGATTTACTCAGCTAAGAAATATAATTTCAGTTCTTTCAATGGTGGAATCATTTAAGAATAAAAGCGACAAGCATCTCGACCAAAAAGAATTTTGGCTCCATTCTTATTTAACCGGATGTGCTGCTAAGAAAATTGCTGAAGATATGGATTGTCCGAATAGCGGCGAAGCCTTTATTGCCGGCTTTCTTCACGACATGGGTGTTTCTGTAATTCACAAATATTTCCACACAAATTTTATTGAAATACACAAGCTGGCAACTGAAAAAGGAATTAACTTTTCTGAAGCTGAGCTTGAAAGGCTTGGATTAAACCATCAGCAAATTGGAAATTTTCTTGCTGAGAAGTGGAACTTTCCTGAAATACTTTGCGATGCAATTCTTAATCATCATAATCCCGGAGCTTCGCATTTAAATAAAACATTACCGGCAGTTATTCACTTAGCCGATTTTATGACTCACGAACTTCAGATAGGGCATTCTTATTGGGATAAAGATTTAACGCTGGATGAATCAGCTTTAGAAGTTTTAAGATTCCGGGACTGCGAAGAAGCGAATACCTTTATTAAAAGCTATGAAGAATTATTTACGCATCAAGCTAATTCAGTTAGGTTTTTAAATTGAAAGTAATTAAACAAAATACTTTGGCTTACGAATCTTTTCATAAGTCGCTTCCATATTTAACAAAGACAGTTAGCGCCGGCGGAAGCCAGAGATTTATTAATCTTGAAACTAAAGAGCTTGTTGGTGAAAGAAAATATTCGAAAATATTCAAGCAGATTTTGGAATTTGAAAAGCGGGCAAAAGAATTACAAACTGTTGAACAAGTATTCCGGCAGTTTGAAATTTTACTAAAGTGTTTTATTCCCGTTAAAGAAATTAATCTTTTTTCATTTGATGATAAGCTCAAAACTTTCTCTTCCTTAACACAAAATATTTCTGAGCGGTGCAGGTATTTTACAAATTCAATTATATCTAAAGGAATTATAAACGAAATAATCAATTCCGGTAAGCCAAAGATAATTTTGGATTCAATCGTTCATAATATTGACGGATCAAAATTATTCTATTTGCTGTTTTCCATACCGGATGAAAATAAAGTAACAAGAGTTCTTTCTATTTCAACACCGAAAAGCGATCTCGGTGATGATTCGATGGAGGTTCCCCTAATTCATGCAAGCTTATTAATTATGCTTACAAGAATTGATCTTCTATCAAAAGATCAAGAATTAAAAAAAGTTTATAATGAACTGCAAACTTATCAATCCAAGCTGGCTAATGATTATAAGCTTTCGGCAATAGGAGAGCTGACATCAGGCATAGTTGAAGAAATTCTATCGCCGCTTCAAATAATTACAAGCACAACAGAATTTCTGCGGGGCGAAGATAACTATGTTGAAGACGAAGCTTTAGACACAATTATTCTTCAAGTAAAAAAAGTAAAATCGATCATTGGCAATCTTATAAAATTTGCGGACACAAATGATGTGAAATTTAAAGTGCAGCCGCTCAATATTAATGATTTAATAAATGAATTTTATAACCTTACAATATCATCGTTAAAGAATGATAATTACGAATGCATCCTTGATCTGGAAGAAAACCTGCCGTCGATTTTAATCCAACCGAACTATATAAATCAGCTTATGACAAATGTATTTTCGCTGATGCGTTCAAGCGAGAGCGTAGGAGGAGGAATTTTTATTCAGTCAAAATATCGTGATGAAAAAATTGTTGTTAAATTCTTAACGACCGATTTCCTGGAACATTTAAAGAATGAAAATATCAAACTAACCAAGGATGCAAATCTTAGAATCATTCATAATATAATGGCTAAGCACGAAGGAGAATTATTCTTCGATTCTGATAAAACTAAAGGAACGGTAATTACACTTTCATTCCCAATAAAAAGGAAGATAGGTAAATGAGGATTAAAATTATTTTAACTCTTTTAATGATGATTACAATAATTTCGTTTACTAAAAATAAGGGTGAAGTCATTCCGCTTCAATCGGCAGCAAACGACACATCTAAAATAAATTCTGCTCAAACATATACTGACAGCGTCAATATCAGCGAAATGGTTCTCGCACAAATTCAAGCTGCGCAAAAAAAACAAATCGAAGAGAAGAATCAATCGATGCAGCCGCCTGTTGCAGCTGTTACTAAAACCCAATCAAATATTTCCGCAAACTTTGTGAATGATTGGATAAAAACTTTATCACTTTCCGAAGATACAATGATAAAGATTATAATTCTTGGTTCAGCCACTTTAGTTGCCGTTATATTTATTTCATTCAGACGGATGAGATCAGGGCACAAAAATTCTAATAAGAGAGATTTAAAGAACGGTATAAAGCTTATGCGTGAAGAAAAAGTATTTGGGAAAAATAACGAAAAGCTTTCGGGCATTAGGACAAAGCTTTCGAATAGCCCATCTTCCTATCAATTATCGAATGAATCAATTTCCAGAAATGCACGAGATTTGAAAATAGCAAAAGAGGAAATTTATTTAGCTGCAAGAATTAAGTCGCATGAATTAAATCAGGCAAGCGGCGGAAGTTTAGTTAGAAAAAAAATGAGATAAAAAGCGAAGTAAAAAACTAGATGGTGAAAAAATGATTAAAGGAATTTACACAGCGGCCAGAGGGCTCGACGCAAGGATGAAGAACCTTGACATCGTTGCTAATAATTTGGCAAACATAAACACGACAGGATATAAGAGAGAAATTCCTTTTTCAGAAATTATGAATCAAGCCGGCAATATCCAGGTTAGACAAATGACTGATTTCCGCCCGGGAGATTTAGTACAAACATCAAATCCATTTGATTTAGCATTATCAGGTAACGGGTTTTTTGTTGTACAATCCGACAATGGAATGGTATTAACGCGCAACGGCAATTTTCAAATTTCTCAAGACGGATTTTTAGTTGACCAGGCCGGAAATAAAGTGCTTGGTAAAAATGGAGCGATAAATATTAATAAATTTTTGCTTGATAAAAATGCCACCGTTACTATTTCAAAAACCGGAGAAATAAAATCCGGCAATCTGGTAATTGATAATTTATTGATAGCAACGCCAGACGATCCGCAAGCCTCTGAAAGATTAACTGGTGAGGATTTTTCATTACAAAATTCCGGCTTTCAGATTGCACCGGAAAATGAATATGAAGTAAAGCAAGGTTACCTTGAAGAATCGAACGTGAATCCGATTAAAGAAATGGAAGCAATGATTCAGATAAATAATGAATATGATTCAGCACATAAAATGATTAACTATTTGGATAAATCACTTGATGAAGCAAATCAAATAGGAAAAGTTTAATTATTGATTGATAAGCTTACCATGGATTAACTGAGCCAGGCAAGCAAGTATGAAAGGAAAAAAATATGCCGACAAGAGCACTTAGAACAGCAGCCTCAGGGATGTATGCGCAAGAGTTGAATATTGAAGTTATATCAAACAACATTGCAAACATTAATACAACTGCATTTAAAAAGAACAAAGCTGAGTTCCAGGATTTAATGTACCAGCAAGTAAATGTAAACCCGGTGAATTCATCGCAAACCAACAACGGGGTTTCTTCAACAACTCTTCAAATTGGAAACGGAGTTCAGCCGGCATCCACCGAAAAAATATTTAATCAAGGTGATGTTGTCCAGACAAATAACCAATTAGATATTGCAATTCAAGGCGACGGATTTTTCCAGGTGAAAAAACCGGATGGAACTTATGCTTACACAAGAGACGGCTCTTTTAAAGTTGATTCGCAAGGCAGAGTTACAACAAGCAGCGGATATATTCTTGATCCTAACATAACTTTAGATGAAAATACTTTAGGTGTTACAATCGGTAAGGATGGTACGGTTCAAGCACAAAAAGTCGGAGGGGGCACTTCTGTAATTGGAAATATTGAGCTTGTCAGATTTATGAATCCAGGCGGTTTGCAAGCTTTGGGAGATAATTTATACGGACAAACTGATGCTTCAGGAACACCGATAATCGGAACTCCCGGGCAAAACGGTTTTGGATCGGTTAATCAAGGTTATCTCGAATCATCGAATGTTGATATTGTTCAGGAAATGATTGCCATGATAACAGCGCAGCGTGCTTACGAAATTAATTCGAAGACAGTGCAAACTGTTGAACAAATGATGCAGATGGCTAATAATCTAAAAACTAGTTGATTAAAAATGTTATCTATTTTAGTTGCAATATTATCCTTATTAGTTATTCCGAATAATTCTTTTAAAAATGAATTGGACGGATATTTAAAAAAAAATCTTCCGCAATATGAAAGTATTGATTATCAGATTCTTCAAATGCCTGAGTCATACAAGAAAATAGAAATTATAAAAGATAGAGATTTTAATTTCAGCGGAAATCTCGTTTATGTTCCTGTAAGAATTATAGAAAAGAATGGAAGAGTTTTAAGATCGATCATTTCGGTAAAATTGAGTCTATATGAAAAAGTTCTTACTGCGGTAAAATCAATTGATAAGGATGATAGCTTAACTGCTTCTGATTTTGCATTAAAAAAAATGGATATAACTAAAATTCTTGGTTCTCCTTTAACATCTTTAACTGGTATTGAATTATATCGAAGTAAAACTTTTTTAAAGCCAGGAGATGCTATAACCAAAGAAAATATTGAACTAAAGCCGGTTATAAATCCTGGTGATCGAGTGGAAGCAGAATACAGAACCGGAAGTGTTTCGATTTCATTCGAAGCATTTTCACGTCAAGAAGGAATTCCCGGCGAAACGATTTCAATCATAACAAGAGATAAAAAACTTTTTAAAGCGAGAGTCGTCAATTCGCAAATTGTAAATATAATTGAGTGAAATTATGAAGAGTATATTAGTCATTGGGTTTTTAATTGCAGCATCAAATCTTTTTGCTCAAGATATGAGACAAAATGCATTTTCATCTTTGTTCTCCGATCAAAAAGCAAGCAGAGTTGGAGACGCAGTTACAATTGTAGTTTTAGAATCGTCCCAAGCTTCGAACAATGCTCAAACTACAGCCGGAAGATCGAGCAGTTTAAGCTTGTCGGGCAAAGCTGATTTAGGAAAAGTAAATCCTCCCAGCGCTGATGTTAGTCTTGGTACATCAAATGATTTTAACGGTTCAGGCGCAACAAAAACCGAAGGAATGGTTAGTACAAAAATCAGCGCAATTGTTGATTCGGTTTTGCCGAATGGAAACCTTCATATTGAAGGCAGCAGAAAAATTACAATCAATGGGGAAGAGCAAACTGTTTCTATAAAAGGTATTGTAAGAACATCGGATATAGCAACTGATAATTCCGTCTTATCGTATAATGTTTCAGAAGCTGAAATTGTTTTTAAGGGTAACGGGATGATAAACAGTTCGCAGTCGCCCGGATGGTTAACAAAATTCTTTCATTGGATATTTTAAATTAGGCCGGAGGTTTTTAATAAAATGAAAAGAAATTTTATTTCAATATTGATGATATTTTTTATCAGTAATTTTTTGTTTGCTCAAAGGATAAAAGATATTGCATACATTACCGGCGAAAGCTCCGAGCAAATTATTGGATATGGTTTAGTTGTTGGTTTGGCAGGAACCGGCGATACTCAGCGTTCAACTTTTACTCTTCAATCTGTAACAAGTATGTTAAAGAGGTTCGGAATTACTGTTCCGACAGATAATCTTCAAACCAGAAATGTTGCAGCCGTAATGGTAACCGCTACTTTAAATGATTATTTGAAACCCGGCGCAAAGTTCGATGTTACTGTTTCATCAATGGGCGATGCATCAAGCCTTGTCGGCGGCACTTTGCTGATGACGCCGCTTTCAAGTATGACAGGAAAAGTTTATGGCTTTGCACAAGGCGCTCTTTCAGTTGGCGGTTACGATATTAGAACTCCATCAGGAAGTAGAATTGCAAAAAATCATTCACTTGCCGGGCGTGTTCCAATGGGCGGAATATTACAGCTGCCTTTGGAGATTGACAGCTTATCAAATAAAGAGATTAGTGTTTACTTACGCGATCCGGATATAACAACTTCGAACAATGTTTCAAATGCAATCAATTCAAAATTTGGAAATGATATTGCAATAGCTAAAGATGCCGCTGAAATTAAGATTAAAATTCCGGCAGATAAACAAAAAAATATTGTCGGCTTCTTAGCTGATTTAGAAGGCATAACTGTTCAAACAGACGAAGCGGCAAAAGTTGTTCTTGACGAAAGATCAGGTACGGTGGTTGCCGGAAATAATGTAAAGATTTTGCCTGCTTCAATTACTCACGGGAATTTAAATATTACGATTAGGTCATATCCAATTATTTCTCAGCCGGGACCATTTTCAAACGGAACGACTCAAGTATTCAATAATATGGTTCCTTCAGTTTCCCAGGATTCGACTAACACAATTGCAATTCAAGGTGCTTCAACGGTTCAGCAAGTTGCAGCGGCTCTTAATTCACTTAAGGTTTCGCCGCAAGATATAATTTCAATATTCCAGGCACTTAAAAAAGCAGGCGCATTGATAGGAGAATTGGTGATAATATAATGGGAAACCTTCAATTAAAAATTACGGATGTAAAGCATCTTGATAGTTCGGCTGAAATTAACAGCCGTTATAATGATGCTCAAAAGGCGAAGATAGCCAATGCCGCAAAAGAATTTGAAAGTTTGCTCACTTCAATGATGTTGAAAAGTATGGACAAGACAACAAATGGAATGTTTGGCAAAGATAGCCTAGGCGGCGATTATTTCAATACTGTTTTTGAAAATGAAATGGCGTCATTCATTTCGAAAAATAAAAGCTTAGGAATTGCGGATATCTTGTACAAAAAAATTACCGGCGAGGAAATGAATCCATTGCCAGACGCTTCAACTCTTAACAATAGCAAAATAGAAATAAAAAATCCATCAACAACTTCGCCGTCAATTAATCCCAGCAATAAAGCAATGGATAGATTAAATAAATATGAAGATATAATAAACGCTGCATCAAATTCTTTTGGTGTAGACAAAAATTTGATAAAATCTGTTATCCTTACTGAATCAGCGGCTAACCAAAATGCTGTTTCAAGCGCAAAAGCAAAAGGATTGATGCAATTAATTGATTCTACTGCGACGGAAATGGGCGTAAGCAATGTTTGGGATCCAAAAGAAAATATTTTTGGCGGGACTAAATATTTAGCAGAAATGCTTCGAAAATATAATGGCGATATGAACCTTGCCTTAGCGTCGTATAATGCCGGTCCCCAAAATGTTGACAAGTACGGAGGAATTCCTCCATTTGAAGAAACTCAAAATTATGTTAAAAGAGTTAAAGGATATTTTAACCATTTGAACGGAGAAAATTATGGATATGAATGATCTTTTGAAATTACTAAAAGAACAGCACCAGCTTTTGCATGCTTTTCATGATACAATTGTTCTTCAGCAAAAGGTAATTATTAATAATGATGTAAAAGGATTGGAAGAAACAATTAAAACTGAAGGCGCTTTGCTGATCAACATTGAGCTATACGAAAAGCATGTTGAGGAAGTAATAAAACAATTATCCGATAAATATGGAATTAAAAATTCATCAGGCAAGCTTTCTGAATTTATTGACGCGATTAAAGTTAAAAGAGAAATTAATTCTATCAATTTAATAAAGCTGCAAAACTCTCTGCAAAAAATGGTAACGCAGACAGTTAGAGTTAACAATCAAAATAAAATGTTGATTGACCAAGCAAGGTATTTTATCAAAGAAACTATTGCTGCCTTGATTAGTAAAAATCGTACTTCGATTTTAGATAGGAAAGTTTAAATGAGCATCAGCAGAATTTTCGATATTGCACAAAGAAGCCTTGGCACCTATCAGAGCGCTCTTGATGTAACTGCACAAAATATTGCAAATTCTTCAAACCCGGATTATTCACGTCAGAGAGCAGATTTATCAACAGAAGTTCCCACGCAAGATGGTACTTTCATCTGGGGAAATGGCGTTAAGCTGGAAGATATTCAAAGAGTAAGAGATCAACTTACTGACGAACAGATCAGATCGAACAACGCAAAATATTCCGATAGTAACCAGCGCAATATATTGCTTAGTAATGTTCAAAATCTTTTTTCTGAACCATCTGATTTAGGTTTGTCAAATCTTACAAGCGCATTTTTCAATTCATGGCAGCAACTATCTGTTACGCCAAATTCCGTTTCGTTAAGGAATAATGTAATTCAAGCAGCACAAAGCTTGAGCAATAAAATTCAAAATATTAATGATGGAATTGATCAGGTTAAATCCAACATTGTTGGACAAGTTCAAGATAAAGTGAATACGCTCAACAGCGATATAAAACAAATTCAAACTTTGAACCAACAAATTTTTAATGCACAAGTGTCAGGTAAACAGCCAAATGATTTATTGGACTCGAGAGACAAGTTAATTGATGACATCAGCAAACTTGCTAATGTAAATGTAACTTACGATTCATCAGGTTCGGCAGTAATAACAGTAGGCGGCGTTTTTGTAGCAGACAGAGCAAATTATGTGCAGTTTGCAGTTTCAAACACAAGTAAAGGTTTGTCAATTTCAACATCCGATGGAGCTGCTACGCCAAATTTATCCGGCGGCGAATTATACGCGTTAACTGATGTATTTAATAACAAAATTGCGTCGTATCAAACTCAATTAAATGATTTTGTAAACCGATTAATGACTTCAGTAAATTCCACGCATTCCAGCGGTTATACAACAACAACTCCGCCTCAAACCGGGATAAATTTTTTCGATAATTATAGTAATGGTGTTCTTTCAATCAATAACCAAATTTTGCAGGATCCTAATAAGATTGCAGTTTCAAAAGACGGAACAGCCGGAAACGGCGATATCGCAGTGAACATTGCTGATTTAATTAATCAAAAAGATTCTACCGGAACTACGCTTCTTGATAATTATACATCTCTTATTACACAAGTAGGAAGCGATACTCAAAATGCGTCTAATACTGCTCAATCTTATCAACAGCTGTTAACACAGCTTCAAAAGCAAAAATCATCATATTCCGGAGTTTCGGTTGATGAAGAAATGTCCAATGTTCTTCAATATCAAAGATCATATGAAGCGTCAGCAAAATTATTAACTATTGCTGATCAGATGCTGCAAACTTTATTAAACATATTTTCGTAATCTTATGAGAATCTCAGACATAATATTATCATCAGATTTTGTTCACAATTTTACAAATGCAAAATCAAAAGTAGACGAACTGCAAACTCAGATTGCTACCGGGAATAAAATACAGCAGCCGTCAGATTCACCGGACGGAACTGCAAATCTAATTGGTTGGAACAGCCAGTTGGACCAACTGAACACTTATTCTGACAATATAGATAAGGCTTCTTCATTTGTTCAGGATACTACTTCAACTATGGAAAGTATTCAAACAGAAGTAACTAATGTGCTGACTAAGTTAGGCAGTCTTAACTCTACAACCAGTTCAGCAAATTTAACAAATGTATCGGACCAAATTAACCAATCGCTGCAAACAATTTTAGGATTGGCAAATAATTCATCGGATGGGAAATTTATTTTTGGCGGTACAGATTTTTCAACTCAGCCTTTTGGTTTTACATCAGATAATACTTCCATTGAAGTAAAGCCGAATGATATTTCCGGCGTACAAAATATCAGAACATCGCAAAATATTTCGCAGCAAATTAATATGAGCGGCACTGAAGTATTCGGAACAATTGTTTCCGGCAGTGGAAATATTGATTCAAGCACAACCATTGGTTCTACCGTAAACAGCCAGAGTAATATTTATGATGCGTTAGGAAATCAATATACTTTTGATGTCAATTATACAAAGACTGCTGCAAATACTTATAGCATGACTTACGATATAAAAGACGGCGGCGGTACTTCAGTTCTTTCTCAACCTCCGGCTGCAAATACTTTGGTTTTTAATGCAACATCCGGAGTGTTACAAACTGTCAACAATCAAAGTCCGTCTCTTATTCATATTAAAATTCCAAATCAGAAAATTGATTTTTCATTCGATGCATCATCTGTTAAAGAAGCAAGCAGCGCATCATCTTTAGCTTTTTCTGCAAATCAAAAAACAGATATTTTCAATACTTTGATTTCAATTAGAAATAGTTTGCAGGCCGGTAATTTACCGACCCAGGATCAAATGAAGGCGATCTCAGATTTTAATAGCAGAATGCTGGATAATATTTCTAAAGATGGAAACAATACAAATCAACTTAGTAACGCAAAAAGTTTGATAGGCAATCAGCAGACGCAACTTAAAACTTTGATGACGAATGTACAGGGAGTTGATATGGCGCAAGCTGTTATGGATCTTCAGAATCAACAAAATCTTTTGCAGATGTCTTATAAACTGGCTGCAACAGTTACAGCTCAATCTTTATTGAATTACATGTAATGAGAAAAATTTCTACTTTATCCGGACTTATTTTAGGAATATCATCAATATTCGGAGCTTTCTTTTGGGAAGGCGGAGCCTTCGAAAAATTATTTTTAATTCCTCCATTAATTATTGTATTCGGAGGAACCTTTTCGGCAGTAATCATTGGCTTTGGATTGGACAAATTTAAAAATATTCTTAGGTTAATTCGCTTAGCTTATTTCCCCCAAAAATATAATTTGAAATCTCTCATAAATAATCTTGTAGATTTTTCGATAATATCCAGGAAGGAAGGGCTTTTATCGATTGAAAGAAAGCTGGATAGGCTTGAATATGTTTTTCCTCAAAAACTTATTCATTATGTAATTGATGGAACTGATTCTGAATCATTACAAAATTTAGCTGCCCTTGAGATGAAAGCTATGCAAGAGCGACATTACTCAAATATTTTTATATTCACAAAAATGGGCGGATACGCGCCGACTATGGGCATCATCGGAACTGTAATGGGTTTGATAATGACTTTAGCAAATGCCGGCGGCGATCCGAATTCATTAATTAAAAACATAGCCTCAGCGTTTATTGCAACTTTGTGGGGCGTATTTAGTGCAAATATTTTATGGTTACCAATCAGCGACAAATTAAAAAGATGTCACATGGAAGAGAAACATATGATGGAGATCTCCTTGGAGGGTATACTGGCGTTGCAGAGCGGGGAGATTCCTTCGATAGTAAAGGCAAGGCTGATAAGCCTGCTGCCCCAAAGAGAACAATTAAGAATGATGAACTCTTAGATATCGAGGAATCACCTTTTTTTGAAAGCGGAGAAAAAGACAGATACCTGATTACTTATGCTGATCTCATTACGCTGCTTTTGGGCTTGTTCATTATTTTGTATGCTATTTCTAAAATTGATGTGAACAAGTATCAAAAAATGATTGCCGCTATGGGCGATGTATTTGGGAATAAAGATAAAATTGTTTCAGTAACAAATTCTTCACCTAAACAAGAAGTTTCGAGTGAAGGATTTTTGAAAGGCGAATTGAATAAATTGATTGATAAATATAATTACAATAATTCAATTCGTCTTGAAGAAAATGCACGAGGCGTTACCATCCACATTTTGGATGATGTTCTTTTTTCTTCAGGCAGCTCTAATCTTACTGAAGGTTCTTTAACAGTGCTTCATAGGTTAGCTTTAATACTAAAAGAATTGCCGAATGATATTCGAGTTGAAGGACATACTGATGATGTTCCGATTAGTACATCCCAATTTCCATCTAATTGGCATCTATCGGTTTCAAGAGCATTGAACACTGCTTATTACTTGATTAATACCGAAGGGCTGTCGCCGGAAAAAGTTTCTATCGTCGGTTATTCGGAATATAAGCCGATAGCCTCCAACAATACTCCGGAAGGCAGGGCATCGAATAGAAGAGTTGATATTGTAATTATAAAAAAATGATGTGTCATGAAAATTAAAACAAACCAATTTGGCGAAATTGATTTCGAAAAAGAACTGATAATAAAATTTTCATCTGGGCTTTTTGGATTTGAACAATTAAAAGATTATCTGCTGATCAAAGTAGATAATGAATTATTTTATTGGCTTAATTCAATTGAAGAGCCGGAAATAGCATTCCCCTTAATTGCTTTAAGATTAATTGATGACTCCTTCCCTCAAGAAAAAAATAATGAAGCATTCGGAATTGTAACTATGAATTCCGATGCATTAAAAATTACTGTCAATCTAAAAGCTCCGGTATTTATCGATCAAAACGCTAAAAGCGGTTTCCAGAAAATATTGGACAGTGAAAAATATCCGATCAAATATAATCTTTTCAAAGATTAGGAAGCACGGATAAATTATGCTAATACTTACAAGAAAAATAAATGAAGAAATAAAAATCGGATCGGATATTTCGATTAAAATTTTGGCGATTTCAGAGGGACAGATAAAAATAGGTATTTCGGCTCCTGAAGATGTTGAGATTTTTAGAAGTGAGATTTATGAAAAAATTAAACAGGTTACAATCGAAGCATCAATAAAAGGGAAACAACAACCGACGGATATATCAAAACTAAAAGTGAATCAAATTAGAAAATTAGGTAAAGAAAATGAGTGAAGAAAAAATAACAATTTTGGTCGTGGATGATTCGGATATTGTAAGACATTCACTGAAAAATTTTTTCAGCGATTACAATTTTGAAGTCATTACATGCACCGATGGCCTTGAAGGAGTACAAAAAGCTGCTGAATCAAAACCGTCAATAATATTTGTCGACCTCATGATGCCCAATCTTGATGGTGTGAAAATGCTGCAGGTGATAAAAGTTCTCGATCATATAAGAACTATTCCAGTTATAGTAATAAGTGGAAATACTAACCGTACAAACGTACTAGCAGCTATTGAAGCAGGTGCCGATAGGGTAATTTCAAAGCCTCTTCAAAAAGAAATAATTATTAAAAATATTAATGAATTATTAGGATCCGAATTTCTGCAAAAGGCTAAAAAAGCTAAAATGTTTTCACAATCCGAATCGAATGATATTCGTAAAAAATTAGTAGCAATGTTTTTGAACAGCTATCCTGCAAAAAAAGAAAATATGCAAAATGCATTACGCCGAGCTGATAAAGATGTACTGAAAACTATTGTGCATGAATTTCGAGGAGCTGGCGGAGCGATTGGACTTCCAAACTTAACAGTTATCTGCGGATTAATTGAGGATCAATTATCAGGGTTGGATGTAAATTGGAGTCAAATAAATATGATGTGCAACCAGGTGTATACAATAATTGGCGAAATTGAAGAATCAAACTCAACAGTAGAAAAATAGTATGTTTATAATTGTTGGCTTTTTAGTTGTTATAATAGCAATCGTTACAGGTTTTCTAATTGCAGGCGGAAACCTAGTTTTACTTCTTCAATGGGCAGAATTTATTATTATTGGCGGAGCTGCCATCGGAAGCGTTTTAATTGCTTCTCCGCTTTCGTTGATTAAAAAAATTATTGCGGAAATTCCTAAATCAATAAAACCAAATCATTACAACAAGCAGGATTATTTAGATCTTCTTAAATCTTTTAACGAACTATTTTTATTGGCGCAGCGCGATGGTTTGCTTGCAATAGAAAAGCATATTGAAAATCCTTTGGAAAGTGATATACTCTCAAAAAATAAAAAATTTGTTGAGAATGAAATGACGAGAAATTTTTTCTCAGACACGATGAAAGTAATGCTTTCCGGCGGTGTGCCTCCTCATGAGCTTGAAGAACTTATAGATACTGAAATTGAAACTTTTGAGATTGAATCTAAACCTGTTTCAGCTTCGCTTGCTAGAGTTGGCGATTCATTACCTGGTTTGGGTATTGTTGCTGCAGTTTTGGGAATTATAGTAACGATGGCTTCGATTGACAAAGGCGCAGAAGTAGTTGGTGAGCACGTTGCTGCTGCGCTTGTTGGTACATTTATGGGAGTCTTAATGGCGTATGGTTTTATTAATCCGCTAGCTGCTAATATAGAACATAATTTAGATAACAAGATCAGAGTGTTTGAAACAATTAAAGCTTGTATAGTTGCTTATGCTAAAGGCAACCCTCCAATAATTGCAATTGAGATTGCGCGAAGAACAATTTTTTCCGATGAACGACCGACTTTTTCTGAGCTTGAAAATTATGTAAGAGGGAAAAGCTAAAGATGAGTTCAATGGGAAGTGATTCACCTCCAAGAATAGTAAAGAAAATTAAAAAGCATGAAGGTCATCATGGTGGTGCTTGGAAAGTAGCATACGCTGATTTCGTAACAGCAATGATGGCGCTGTTCATTGTTCTATGGGTATTAAGTCAAAGTGTGAAAGTTCAAAAGCTTGTGGCTAATTATTTTAAAGATCCGATAGGATTTTCAAATAAAGGAAAAGATATTTTGGCAGGCAATAACCAGAGCGTTATAGATAACACAGCGGATAATATACAATCTACTCGTGCAAAAGAGATGGAAATCTTGAAAAAAATGGGTGATAAAATTCTTGGTGATTTAACAAGGGATCCTGAGTTCAGTAATTTGGCAGGGCAAATAAAAATTGAATTCGTTAAAGAAGGATTGAAAATTGAAATAGTTGATTCTTCTAAAGATCTGTTTTTTGAAATTGGAACAGCTAAACTAACTCAAAAGGCTTTTTTACTTTTACAAAAAATGGGTGATGAACTTTCGAAATTGCCAAATAAATTAATTATTGAAGGGCATACAGATTCACGCCCATATAGTTCTGGCCCCAATGGATATACAAATTTCGAATTAAGTGCTGATAGAGCAAATGCAGCAAGACGTGCATTAACGTCAAATAAATTGCTCGATAGGCAAATCGAACAAGTTAGAGGTTATGCCGATAGGCGATTGCGGGATAAATTAGACCCGTTTAATTTTGTTAACCGGAGAATTAGTATTATTGTAAAATATCTGGAAGAATCGGAATGAAAAATATTTTAATTATAGAAGACGATCCATTTACCATAGATTTTTATCTTTTTATTTTCAAAAAAGCTGGCTTCAATCCTATAGTTATTGAAGACGGAGATAAAGTCATTGAATTTCTCACTTCAAATAAAATAAATTTGATAATAATGGATATAAATTTAAAGAATACTTATCTTAATGGTGCTAAGATTGACGGAATAAAACTTTCAAATTATATTAAGACCAGCAATAATATGTCACAAATTCCAATTATGCTGGTAACAGCTTATTCTCCTTCTATCAGAGGTGAAAATTTTTATAAAGAAAGCCTTGCAGAAGATTTTATCACAAAACCAATTGTTGATTTTAATTTATTAATAAATAAGGTAAATAACTTAATTAAAGATGAAGAATAAAATCTTAGTTGTTGAAGATGAAAAAGATACTTTGTTTATTTTAAATAAACTTTTATCCAAAAATGATTATCAGGTTTACACTTCCACAAATGGTCAGGAAGCGCTCGAAATTTTAAATGAGGTTATTCCTGAAGTGATAATTGCCGACTGGACAATGCCTGTAATGGATGGTTTGGAATTTTGTAATATTGTAAAGAAAAATGAAAAGTATAAGCTGATTTATTTTATAATCCTTACCGCAAGAGCTTCACTTAAAGATCGCGTTACAGGTTTAGATGTTGGAGCTGATGATTTTTTAGTTAAACCGGTTCAAAACCAAGAGCTTCTGGCAAGGATTAGATCCGGTATAAGAATTCACAACCTGCAAAACGAATTAAAAAGCATTGAACATGATAGAGCTATAATTGAGATGGCATGCACTATCGGCCATAAAATAAATAATCCTCTTAGCAGCTTAATTATAACTTTGAATAATATAGAAGATGAATTAAAATCCGGTGGAAAGAAATTATATGAAGAAGACTTTCACGTAATTAATCAATCTATCGAACGAATCAAAACTCTTGTTAACGATCTTACCAACCTAAAAAATCCGGAAGTTATAGCTTACACTGATGATAAAAAAATGATCAAACTGGACTAAAGCCCCCTCAATTTTCTCTAAATTTTTTCGATTATGAGTTGAGAATGTATGCAAAAACTGAAAAGTAGGAATACTTTTTAGTTTTAAAAGTATTCAAAACTTCTATTTAAGCTTTGAAAAGCCATACATATTGAAGGATAATTACATGTTAAACAAAATAGACAATGTTAGTGCAGGAAGCGAATATGGCAAAACCGGAAGACCATCCGGTTATATAGGAAATTTTGCATCCGCCTATACTCATCATGTCGATTACCACGACTCGGTGAACATTTCGCCTGCATTGCAATTCCTCAATCAAGTGCAATGGCGATTGAAAGAATTCAAACACGTTGCAAATGAAAAATTATATTTGAGTTTCATTGCATCAGAAGTTGAATTTCAGACAAGTGTTGACTTAATAAATATTGACCAGTTGAAATATCTTAATTATCATACCATTAAAGAGTTTAAATTAAGCAATGAATCCAAAACAATTCTATCAGACTTTTCAGCGAAGATTTCCGAGGTTCGTTATGATAATGAACCTGTTCTAATTAATTTTTCAGCGCTAAATGTTTTTTTTCAAAGAGTTTTAGAATTAAGAATTAACCGTGAACTTACCAGAAGCGATAAATTCATTTTTGATGAATTGGTAGATGGATTAACAACCGGATTGAAAACTGAATTCATCCAGTTGAACAACCAGATATTTATCTTCATTAATAAGCTAGTAGGAATTAAGATCAATTCTAAGGAAAAAGCGGAATCCGATTTTAATGAATCTTTAATAATTAAAAACCTAAAAATATCAGATGCCAAATAATGTAAATTCAAACAACATCTTCGAACGAAAGAATTATCTTTCTCTTTCAGAGTTTGAATCATTTTACGAGCTTCCGGAAAGCAATCCATTGATGATAGTCGATGCTGCGTGCAAAATTATTTTTTCAAACAGCACGTTTAAGAACACATTCAATTTACCGGAAGTTCAAACTTTTTTTGATCTTAATTCGGAACCCAATCTTAGTTATCTTTTAGTTGTGCTTACCGGAAGCAGCTTTAACAATTTTCATTTCGATCTATTCTTTTCGCCGGAACATAATTTAAAACAATATAATTATAACGTTGAAGCAGAAAGAATTTTTATTGAGAACAATGAATACTTCGTTATAATTTTTAAATCGCTTGAAGAAAAAGCAAAAATAGAAGAACGAATCAACAGCCTCCACAACGCTCTTGAATACAGCAATATTCCGGTTTTAATTACCGACAGCGAAGGTAAAATAGTTTATACAACTAATTTATTTGAAAAAATATTAAAAGCCGAAATTGAAACTATTTACAATTGTTCAATTGCAGATGCATTGTCATTTTATTTAACTAAAGAAGAGAAACATAGACTAGAAGAAAGCATTGAAACATTAAAAACCTGGACGAAAACAATAATGTTTTCGGATGCCGAGAAAAAAGTAATTTATTATGAACTAAAGCTGAATCCTATTTTTAGAAATGGCGAAGAAAACCTAAGATTTATATTAACCGCCAATGACATTACAAACTACGTTTTAAAGCATCAAATAATAAAAAAATCTGAAAGGCGTTTGAAATCGATTATAAATAATATTTCAGATTTGTTATTCATTTGTAAAGAAAGGAAAGGTGAATTCTTATTTGAAAATGCAAACGATAATTTTTGCAATATTTTTTCCATTAATAAATATAAAGATTTAAAGAAGGATATTAATTCTGTTATTGAAGAAAACTTATTGAAGCAGTTGAAAACATCCTTGCAAAAATTTAATCAACAAAATAATAATTACACTGAATTCACCTATGCAAGTCAGTGGCAGCGTGAATATAAAGTTAAAATTACGTCGATTGATGATAAAGTTGAGAATGAAAAAATA
>JAMCWE010000035.1:4512-7042 GCA_023475265.1 Bacteroidota bacterium | reverse complement strand
TCATCAACCAAACGAAGTTGTATTCTTTAGATTAAAAGGTAGAAAGCTTCATCAAGAAACCATCAGTAAACAATTCAAAGATGCAGTCAGAAAATCCAATCTAAATGAAAAAATTCATTTCCATTCCTTACGTCATTCCTTTGCTTCTTTACTTGCTCAAAAAGGAGTTTCGCTTTATATCATCAAAGAATTGTTGGGCCATGAAGATCTGGCAACTACACAAATTTACAGTCACCTTCAACAGCAAAATTTGAGAGATGCAGTGAACCTATTATTGGAAAAATCCCCCTCAGTTGAATACAAAATAAACCTAAATAAATGGAATAAATTAATTTCAACTATCAGTTCTTATTGGTACAACAAGAACTCTTAAATAATCTTAATAAAAATCGTTTTTCTTTCAGTTGATGCTTATTCTATTATTTTTCATAGCAGCGAGAACAAAAAGGATAACTATTAAATAACTCGCCGACTAACTTAATTTCACTACAGAAACTCTAAATATTCAAATGATTTTTACTTCATTATCCAATTGCTTCTAATTTTACAATAGCTTCCTAATACTTTGCCAGAATATCTTCATAGTCATCGGGCTTGTTTACGTTGAAAAATATTTCATCACTATAGAAACTTAAGCCTTCTGGCTTAATTATTTCGGAATCAACATTTTTTAGAAATTGATGAAACGATTTATCATTGGCAGAATTTAAGCTACAGAATTTTTCAATTCCCGGAATTAGCCCTTTATTATATACACCAACTAATGGTTGATGATAGCCGGCAGCAACGCAAAACTTGATTTGTTTATCAGTTTTATAATCAACTATGTATTGAATCATTTCTGTAGTCATTAGCGGGACATCACAAGAAATAACAAATATACTTTCCGTCCTTGAATAGTATAAACCCGAATGGATGCCAGCCAAAGGAATATTCCATTTATAAATATCTTCATACATAGGAAGCTGAAAACTGCTGTATTCACTTGGTGAATTAGTTATAAGCAATAACTCACCAAAATTTGATTTCATTAGTTTTATTATGTGTTCAATTATTGTCATATCTCCCAATTTCAAAAAAGATTTATTAATTCCCATCCTTGAACTCTTTCCACCTGAAAGAATAACGCCGGTTATATCATTATACATTCTACTATTTCTCCTTTAGCCGGATTTCTTCTTACTTCCTCAATTACAATTAAACAATTTGCTTTGCTCATTTCAACAAGATTACCTGAAGATTGAGAAAACTCCGATGTTACTTTCCATTCGTCATTTTCTTCATATAAAATGCCTCTTTCAAAATGACGTTTGCCGTCTTTCTTTATTAACGCTTTTTGCAAAACAGCTTTTATTTTGTTAATTGTTTTTTGATTAAATAAAGATTCAATTGCCGGTTTTACGAACACATAAAAATTAACAAGCGATGAAACCGGATTGCCGGGCAAACCAAAAACAATAGTTCTCTTTTCATTTTTATAATACACACCAAAGTAAATTGGTTTCCCTGGTTTGATGTTTACCTTCCAGAATTTTTCTTTAATCCCTTCTTCATTAAATATTTCTTTCAAGAAATCATACTTGCCAACGGAAACTCCGCCGGTAGTAATCAAGAGATCGACACTCATTTCTAATGCGGCTTTTATTTTTTGCCGAATTATTTCTTTATCATCTTTTGAAAAACCAAGATTAATGGGGATGAAATTCATTTCTTTAATTGCAAAGCAAAGAGAATAAATATTAGAAACACGCAGTTTATCATCAATTGGTTTTTCGTTAATGGGAATCAACTCATCGCCGGTTGCAAAAACAGCCGCTTTAAGTTTTCTGAATACTTTTACTTTTTCTTTACCGCAGCTTGCCAAAACTGCTATAACTTTTGAATCAATTTTTGTAAAACGTTGAAGAGCAATCTGATTCTTTTGTAAATCATTCCCTTTTGTTCTGATGTTGATTCCTTTTTTAATGAACGCATCTTCTTTTAGCTGCACTATATTATTGTTTATATCAACATCCTCAATCGGAAATACAGTATCCGCATCGGGCGGCAATTTACTTCCGGTAGTTATCAAAACAGTATCGTTTTCCGTAAGTGCAAACGATGAATAATTACCGGCTGAAATTTCTCCGATAATTTTCCATTGGCGTCTATTGCTAAATTTAATCGCGTATCCATCCACGGCAGAATTATCGAACGGAGGCATATCAACATCTGCAATTACATCTTCGGCAAGAATTCTGTTGATTGAATCGAGTATATCAACTTCTTCGGCGCGAAGATTTATTTTCTCAATTTCTTTTTTAATTATCTCAAGAGTTTCGTTGTATGTTTTCATTTTTTTAATAGAATAAAACTTTAGTGAATAACTGACGTTACTCAAAATTCATTTTGTGTTGCTTTTAATTGCCACGACCTTTAGGTCTTTAAAAAACAATTTGCATAACTCTAGTGGATGACATTTCTACATTACAATAAATTCATCGCCAGCAAAAATTTCTCCGCCTTTAATCACTTTAGCAAAAATTCCTTC
>JAMCWE010000035.1:0-3752 GCA_023475265.1 Bacteroidota bacterium | reverse complement strand
TTGATTCGGAAGTTTGACTTCTGCATAAGCTTCCGCAGTTCGTACAGTTTTTTCTTTTGACGAAACATCAACCATTCGAGCCTTGCCTTGTTCATTAACATGCGATAATCTTTTCATATCATCCGCCGATGCTTAGCATATTATTGTTTTGCAAAGTAATTAACTCGTCAATATCCGGATGACTGAATTTTTTGTTGTGCAGATGCACGGCAATCCTGGATGCAATTGCTTCATCTGTAAAAAATGAATTACGCAATAACGATATTAAAGAAAGCTCGCTGTCAATCTGAGAGAAGAGGCAAAGCTTTAAATTCCCATTTGCTGTAACTCTCAACCTATTACAAGACTGACAAAAATGATCCGATATTAAACTGATGAAACTAACACTTCCTTTATGACCGAAAATTCTAAAATCTTTAGCGACTTTCTCAGCGCTCTTATCTAATTCTTCGAGCCGATATTTTGTTTCTATTGTTTTTATTAATTCGCCATTACTGATGAAAATGTTTTCATTCCAGCTATTGTTACTGAAGGGCATAAATTCTATAAAGCGCACGTTGAGATTTCTATCCTTAGCAAATTCCACAAAATCAATAACTTCGTCATCGTTGATACCTCTCATAACTACAGTATTTATTTTAACCGGAGAAAAACCGAGAGATTCCGCCTTATTAATCGAGCGCAATACTGAATGGAAATTATCTTTGCCGGTAATAGAAAAAAACCGTTCCGGGTGGAGAGAATCTAAGCTGATGTTAATTTTATCGAGTCCGAATTCCTTTAGCTTTTCGATTTTGTCTTCAAGTAAAGTACCGTTTGTTGTCAAACAAAGTTCAAATGGGTACTCGTTTTTAATTTTATGAAGAGCCGCGAAAAATGTTAGAATGTTTTTCCTTACCAACGGTTCGCCGCCCGTTAAACGAATTTTCTTATAACTTAGGCTAACAACAAAAATCTTAATTAATCTTAACAGCTCATCGTAACTTAGAATTTCTTCTTTGCTTAAAGTCCTTACCGAAAGAGTCGGATTACAATAACTACAGTTAAGGTTACACTTATCCGTTAGAGAAATTCTTAAATAATCATGAGTTCTTCCGAATTTATCTTTTGCTTGCATAAGAATTATAAAATGAATAGAGCAATGATTCCGGCAATGATTACTACATAAGCCGGATGTAATTTGAAAAAAATTATCAGCGCTGCACCAATGGCTAACAAAACAAATTCTTGCCAATGATTTCCATTTTTCACTGCGTATTGATACATAATTGCCGCAATCATTCCGACTACCGCAAATTTTATTCCGGTAATTGCTTTTTGGTATTGGATGTTCTTTTCAAGATGAACGCTGAAGTAAGTTGCAAGCATAATAATGCTCACCGGCATCATCATATTTCCAACATTTGCAGCTATGACGCCAAACACGCCGCCAATTTTGAACCCAGCATAGGTAGCAAATTTTATTGAAATTGCACCTGGAAAAACTTCAACCATACCAAGAACTTTTAGAAATTCATCATGAGTAAGCCAATTATGATTTGTAACCACTTCCTTCTCGATTAAAGGGATAAGCGAGTATGCGCCTCCGAAGGAAAATGATCCTACCTTAAGAAATGCCCAAAAGAGATTGAAGAGATTCTCAATCATTTCTTATCCTCAATTATTTCATCTATCCAGCTGAGGGCAGCCATCATGGAAGGCAATCCGATTGTTGGCAGAGCTAACAACACAGCGTGTCGCATCTCTTCTTTTGTCACTCCAGCTTTCAATGCTTTGCGAGCATGCGAGTGGACAGCTCCTTCCAATCTTGCACCTGTTGAGATTGCAAGTTTAATCAACGCTCTTGTTTTTTCATCAAGCGGACCGGCAGAGTGTACTGCATCGCCGAGCTCTTCATAAGATTTTGCTATCTTGGGGTAGTCTTCCGTAAATTTTTGAAACCGTTTTGGTATTTGTGACATAGTATTACTCCTTCATTAAATTATTATTGCTCAATTGTCAGAAACAAAAAACCCCGTTTTGCATTTGCGGGGTTTAATAAAATATTGATGGTTGTAATAAATCATCTTAGTTAAACTCTCCTTTGCAAATTCGGCAGGCTAAACTGTTTCCGGCTTAGCCCTATCGGTCGTTTTTCATAGAGGTTTCAACTCCTTAGAAAAAGCAACTCGGAGACAAATATTTTTAAGAACTACAGAAAGATATCAAACTATACTTTCATCAGTTTTACTTTTGAATCATAGAATGAACTACTTCCTCCGATTGGGTCAGTAAGGCAAACATCCTTCAGTACAGGGTCAAGGCGCAAAGCCGCATTGCCGCAGAGTCCTGTACGGCGGCGCTTGTCGCCAGGTATCAGCTTCTTGTCAACTATAACATCATTTGCGCCGTATGCCCAATGCCCAAACGACCACGACACGGCTATCACACCGGGTCTCATCCCTTCGATAACCTGGACTTTTCCAGAAATAGGCAACTCACCGTCTTTCCCAACTGGCCAAATGCCGCGTGGATTTGTTGGGGAGACAATTCTAACGGTGTCTCCATCTTTCAATCCCAAATGTTTCGCATCCCGGCTATTTATTAGAATGCGATTTTCAGGCATGATTGAAGACATCCAGTATGCCATCGGCAAAGTACGGGATTGACCGCCAAGAATGTCTTTGTATGTGATCAGCGTAAATTCGAACCCGCTGTCGTTAATTTCCTTTCCATGTGCATCCTTGATCGGTTCATAAATGGCGATTCCACTAAACCGTTTGTCAGTCATTGCATTGATCCCTTTGCCGACAGGTTCAACGAAAATATTGAACAGCTTGCCAAATGGGTGGCTAAGGTAGTCGCCTAAATATGCCTTGTCAAAACTTTCAAACCGTCCACCGCGATTGAGGGTGTATATGACCTTTCGCCAGTTCGACTCTCCGCATGTTCTCTTCCATTTTTCCTCATCAAAGACAGCAGAAGGCAGATGCTTGCGCGTAGTTCGGAAGGCGGATATTTCTTTTTCGTTCGCTTCAGGAACAGCATCTCCCGGCTTATCACCAGCAGCGATATTTGCAACAGCTTTAAGGTAGAAATCCTCTGGTCGGTTGAACGGCATTCCGGAAGCGAAGCCATTTTGCCCGTAACCTGATATGCCGAGTTTCTTAGCAATAGCGATCATTGCCGATTCTAAATAAATCGGCATCTGTTCACCATCAACAGTTACTATTTCAGGAATAGGCGCGGAAGCAGGCTGCCTCACTTTAGTTGTCTTCGTTATAACAGAAGGAGGTGCGCCAAGAAAAGCCCATCGTTCCAAGTATGAAAGGTCTGGGAAAATATAATCCGCATAC
This sequence comes from Bacteroidota bacterium, assembly GCA_023475265.1. GTDB lineage: Bacteria > Bacteroidota > Ignavibacteria > Ignavibacteriales > Ignavibacteriaceae > FEN-1297. The sequence continues at coordinate 417 of JAMCWE010000035.1, read as the reverse complement.
ATCGTTGTCTCGCCAATAACAATATCATCGGAAATAAGCATGGGAATTTTGGAAGTATCCTTTAGCATTTCGATTTGGACATGCCCGCCGGGTACCGAGAGTGCAGGCGTGCCCATATGCAGCCACAATATCTTAATCGAATATGGATGAGCTGCCGCCGCCGCTGGGATAATTTCCTGATATACATCGCTCGTGAACGGGTACCAAGGTCTCATTGCAGGTTTTCCGTCATAGAGTGTAGACTCTTCGTATACTGCTCCTTCTCTTGTCGTCTTCAACCCGAACGGAGAAAGTTTGCCGGTATGGAGTTTTCCTAAATCGAACGGTTGACCTTCTTTGCCGCCCAATGCGTTCCACGCTCCACCACCTGCGCTTAAGCCACCCTTCCAATCCGGATTGCCAATGAGAAGATTAATG
>JAMCWE010000245.1 GCA_023475265.1 Bacteroidota bacterium | reverse complement strand
GTTTGAATGAAGGATTAAGAACTACGGCTTATTCGCACGAAAGAATTATTGTGGTTGAGTCGATGGGAATGCATGCTGGTTGGCTGGCATTATCATCTTCGATGGGACATCCAGATTTCATAATAATACCGGAGTTTACACTTGACTATCCTTCTTTTGTAAAGAAAGTTGTTGAAAAGTATAGCAAGCAAAAAAATCTAATAATTGTTGTTGCTGAGGGTGCGCGATGGTCAGACGGCTCATACATTTCTGCTAATGAAAATGAAAAGGACAGTTTCGGACATCCGCGTTTCAAAGGCGCTGCAAATCTACTTGCAGAAAAAATCAAGAATGATCTTAAGGATTATTTCGATACTAGAAACGTGAACTCCGTAAATCCATCTTACCTGTATCGTTCGGGTAAACCTAACAAGTTAGATATATCTGCAGCAACAAAATTAGGAGCCGCTGCCGTCCGTCATTTGAAGCATATGAATAAACAATCGATATTTCTAACGACTAATTTTGATAAAGAAAAGTTGGAAATAGCTGGATATCCAATTACAGACGTTGAAAACATTGATCACTTACATCGATTTGTGACCGATCAATTTTATGATCCTACCAAATTGAATGTTACAAAATACGGGAAGAGATTTCTCAGCAAAATTGTTGATGAGTTCCCGATAGTTAATTATCGACTCTAATAAACATAGTACTCAAGGAGAAATAATGTCTTTTAGCCAAGAGTTTTTGAATGAAAGCAATGAACTTATTAGCAAGATCAATTGTGATGATATTGAAAGTATAGTTGACTGCTTAAGGCAAGTTAGAGATTCCGGGGGGCGGTTATTTATAGTTGGTTCTGGGGGAGGTGCAGGACATGCCTCCCACGCAGTATGTGATTTTAGAAAATTATGTAACATTGAAGCTTATGCCCCTTATGATAATGTTTCCGAATTAACCGCAAGGGTAAATGATGAAGGCTGGGATGTGACTTTATTAAATTGGTTAAAAGTTAGCCGGTTTAATTCTAAGGATTGTGTATTTGTTTTTTCTGTGGGCGGCGGAAGTGAAGAAAAAAATATAAACGATAATTTAGTTCAAGTTGTAAAATATGCTAAAGAGATTAGTGCTAAGGTTGTCGGGATTGCTGGTAAGGATGGGGGTTATACTAAGAAAGTTGGGGAAGCAGTAGTTGTCATACCTGTTATAAACCAGTCTCATATCACTCCGTTAACGGAAGGATTCCAGGCAGTGATATGGCACCTTCTAGTCTCACATCCTAAATTGCAGATAAACCCAACAAAGTGGGAATCAACTGAGGAAAAGCGGTAAACTGTGAATTGTGATCCGCCGAAGGCGGAGTGAATCGTAAATTAAAAACTAATGTAAAAACTTTAGGGGAGTAATATGAATCTAAAAGTAAAATTATTTGCAGATGGTGCGGAAAAAGCTGGAATGGTTGAAATGTACAACAATCCGATTATTTCTGGATTTACGACCAACCCCACCTTGATGAAAAAGGCTGGAATTACGGATTACAAATCTTTTGCGAAAGACATTCTTACTATAATTAAAGATAAGCCAATTTCCTTTGAGGTATTTTCAGATGAATTTGAAGAAATGGAAAGACAGGCGCTAGAAATTGCGTCGTGGGGAAGAAACGTTTACGTAAAGATTCCAATAACAAATACAAAAGCTGAGTCAAGTTTGGAGTTGGTAGAAAGACTTAGCATTGCAGGCGTTAAAATTAATGTAACTGCAATGATGACTCTCCAACAGGTAAAAGATGCGTTACCTGTATTAGCTAATAGTTCCGGCGGTTATGTTTCTGTTTTCGCTGGTCGAATAGCAGACGCAGGTATAGACCCAGTACCAATAATGAAGTCAGCGGTTGAATTACTGAAAGATAGTAAGAATATTGAGCTAATTTGGGCTAGTCCACGAGAACTGTTTAATGTGGTACAAGCTGACTCAATTGGATGTCATATAATAACGGCAACGAATGACATATTAAAGAAACTTCCAACGTTAGGAAAAGATCTTACTCAATTCTCTCTTGAAACAGTGAAAATGTTCTACAATGATGCGAAGTCAGCTGGGTATACGATTTGATTGTGTGTTGGTAGAAGTTAGAAAGTTAAATCGAAAATTATTTGGTATTCGCTGAAGGGGGATGAGAACGCGTATTAGGATTGTCCCGAAGGGATGGCTTTGCCATAGGATTGATGATTGAAGGATTTAAGGATTGATTCCCGATAAAGAGCATCGGGACGCATAAAACGCGGATTGAAGGATCCCGTTAAATCCCGTAATAAAAAAATTATACAGGACAGGTAGCTTCGCATTTCACGGGACAGGTTTTTGGATTGAAGAACAAATCATCGATTATAAATCGACAATCCAGGGGGTGGTTGGAAGATTGGTGGAGACAGGCAGGATGAAGATGAGAAGTTGGGAAGATTGGAAGGTGGGCGGGGAGACAGGAAGGACGGAAGATGGGAAGTTGGGAAGATTGGAAGTTAGGTGGAGGGAAGGTGGGCAGATAGGAAGGATTGAGGATAAGTAGGTGTGAAGCATGGAGAGGAAAAAAGATTTAAAACATTTTAGAGATTTGGAAGTTTACCCCGTGAAATATTTTGAATTACGTTAAGTGCTTTATTCATAATATTGATCGGTGTTTGTAATTAATCAATTTCTCAAAAAGATATTTCACAGGGTGAACCAATGCGCTTTTAAATCAGCGATGCGAATTTATGAGGTTACTAAAAAATTTCCCTCAGAGGAAAAATATTCATTAGTCGATCAAATAAGAAGAGCCTCCAGAGCAGTATGTTCGAACTTGGCTGAAGCCTGGCGTAAACGGAAATATAAAGCCGTGTTTGTTAACAAAATTACTGACTCAATGCAAGAAGCCCGCCCCGTGTAATAAATAGGAATTTTATTGGAATTATTCTACACATATGTTCTAAAAAGTTTGAAAGATAACCAGTTTTATATAGGATTTACTTCAAATCTTGAACAAAGAATGGATCAACATAGAATGGGATTAGTTGATTCAACTAAAAATAGACAACCGCTCAAATTAATTTATTATGAGGTCTGTTTTGATAAAAACTCGGCTTTAAAACGTGAAAAATATCTGAAAACAACATACGGGCATCGATATTTGAAACATCGGTTAAATGAAAATACTGTTGGAATAATACTTAAATAATTACACGGGGCAAGGAAACACAAAGTTGGTTAGAATTTTCATTAGCATGCCAATATGTTGAAAAAGGATTGTTCGAAGAGCTTGATGCTGAATATGAAAAAATTATAGCAATGTTAAATTCTATGGAAATGAATTCAGATAAGTTTTGTTATTGAGAGCAAAACATCCAGCGTATAAAACAATATTGATGATGGTATGTTATCCGTACTTTCTCATTTATCTAAAGTGCAATAACTGTTATATTAAAGGGGAATATTTTAAAAAAAGGAAACACAATGCCAACAAAAACTGGAAAGCGAAATAGAAGAACCCCGGAAGTAGTTTACCGTAACAATAAACCAGTCTCAGTTATATTAGACATTGCTGAATATAACGAAATGCTTGAACGTTTAGAGGACGTAAAAGACATAAAGTTTATAGAAAATCTGAAGAGTAAACAATTAAAGTTTAGAAAACTCGATGATTTTTTAACGGGCTACAATCGTAATGTATGAAATATATTTAGAGAGTTCTGCTGAGAAGGATTTGCGTAAAATACCCGCTGCATATTTCAATCCTATAATAACTAGAATAAAAGCGCTTGCAGAAAATCCCCATCCACCCGGCTGCAGGAAAATAAAAGACACAGAAAAATTTTGGCGGATAAGGATAGGGGATTATAGAGTGCTCTTTGGAATTGACGAACCTTCTAAGTCTATAAAAATTTATAAGGTAAAACATAGAAAAGATGCTTATAGGTAAAGTGGATTTTAGGATTGAAGGAATGAAGGATTTTAGGATTGTAGGATTTGCGATTGAAGGATGTAGGATGTAAGGATTGTAGGAATTTAGGATTGAAGAAATGTAGGAATGAGGAATAAATCGTCAATAATAAATCATAAATCGACAATCCGAAGGGATTTTAGGATTGATGATTGTAGGATTTGCGATTGTAGGATTGAGGAACAAATCATAAAGCCACAGATGAATAAGAATGAATTAAAAGAACGTACGAAAAGGTTCGCGCATGATTGCGTTAAGTTAGCTTTAAAGCTTCCGAATACTTTTCTTGGTAATCATATTAAAGGTCAATTGATAAGATGCAGCACTTCAGTCGCAGCTAATTATCGAGCGGCGTGTCTCGGACAAAGTAAAGCGACATTTATTTCAAAAGTTAGTATTGTTATTGAAGAAGCGGACGAAAGCGAATTCTGGTTGGAATTTATGATTGATGAAAATTTACTTAATAAAGATCAAGTTGAACCTTTAAGAAATGAAGCGCATGAATTAGCATCAATATTTATTTCTTCGAGAATGACGGCGGTGGGGAATTAGGATTGTAGGATTGATGATTGGAGGAATCTAGGATTGTAGGAATGTAAGATTGTAGGATTGAAGAATAAATCATCGATTATAAATTGACAATCCGAAGGGAATGAAGGATCCCGTGAAATCCTATGGAGTAAAAATTCAAAATTCATAGGACAGGTAGTAAAAGCAAAAGCACTTCCCGCCAAAAATATCCGTCAAAAAGATGCCGGACAAGCGGCGGGCAGGCACGGAAAGCGCGGATTGAAGGATTTGAGGATGGATGATTTAAGGATGTTGGGATTTATGATTTTAGGAGTGTAGGAGAAATCGTCAATCGACAATAATAAATCATAAATCCAAAAGGCAGCTGATAGATTTATTTTCAAAAACATTGTATTTTATATTTGTAATTTGTGATAAATGATATGCGGTTAAAAAAGAACGAAATAGAAAAAATAAGAGAGGTGATAGGGGGATATGATAGACATGCTGATGTATATTTATTCGGCTCGCGTGTAGACGATAACAAAAGAGGTGGCGATATTGATCTACTTGTTTTTTCGAATAAACTGACTTTTAATGAAAATCTAAAAATAAAGATTGAACTAAAGAAAATACTTGGCGATCAAAGAATAGATTTAATAATAAAACGCGATAAATCAGATCCCTTTGTTGATCTAATATTTGATTCATCAATAAAATTAGCATGAATAAAAAAATAATACTTCTTAAAAGCGAATTGGAATTGATGAATAATGCTTCTTCTATTTTGAATTACAGCTTCAAAAAATGTATAAGAATTGGCAAAAAAAAAGAGTACACACAAAAAGAATCAGATGCATTTGAAAATCTTGCGTCGCGTTTTGCGAGATTAAACGATATTATACTTCAAAAAATACTCAGGTCCATCCATTTAATTGATCTTGACGATGCCGGTACTCTTAGAGATTCAATCAACCTTGCCGAAAAAAAAAGAATAATTGCCGATGCCGATAAAATGATTGAAATGCGCGAGCTTAGGAATTCAATTGTGCATGAATATATTCCTGAAGTAATAAAAAACATTTTCGCCAAATCAATGGAATTAACACCCTCTTTATTAAAGAACGTTGAATTAATAAATCGATACTGCCATTCTAAGTACAAAATCTGATTTTATATTATTCATATATTAAAGATTCCGTGAAATCCCACGAAGTAACAAACATTGTTCTTCATGGGACATCCCATGAAATAGTAAAAGGCACATTTCATGGGACATGGATAGTAAAACAAAAGCATCACACCGGATAGGATTGATGATTTTAGGATTTAGTGATAAGTAAGGAGAAATCAGAAGACGGAGGTCGGAGGTCAGAAAGACAGAAGTCAGAAATCAGTAGGGAGAAAAGGAGTAGGTAGAAGTCAGTAAGTAGTATGTGGTGAAAAATTAAAAGCATTTTTACAAAGGGTAATCAAGAAATAATTGGATTGTTTCGCAAATCTAATTTTTATAATTTTATAGAAATGGTTTACTAAAATGGAAAATTTAATAAAAAGAATAACTATAGATTCGAACATTTGTAACGGCAAACCAATAATAAGAGGTATGAGGATTACAGTGTCAACGATTCTAGAATATTTAGCTGCCGGCGAATCGGTTGAGAATATTTTAAGTTCATACCCTATATTAGAGCCGGAAGATATAAAGGCATGTTTGGAATATGCTAAAAGAGTTACTGATAAGAGCATAATTTCTTATGATCTCAAAGCATCCTGAGGATTATTCTTTTCTTGTTGATGTCAATTTACCAAAGAAATTTAGTTTTTTTAAGTGCGCTAATTTTGTTCATGTAGTTGATATTAACCCGCGATTTACGGATGAGGAAATATGGGATTATGCTTTAAGTGAAGATAAAGTTATTCTAACAAAGGATGCCGATTTTTATGAAAAAAGTATATCTTCAGAAACAAAACCTAAAGTTATTTTTATGCAATTAGGAAATCTTACTATAAAAGAATTACATCATTTTTTTGAACTAAACTGGGGAATAATAATTGAACACTTAGAAAATGCCAGCCTGATTATAGTAAATATAGATAACATAAAAGTTGTAATCTAAAAAAAGATTTTCCCATGTGCATTGTAGAGGGAAAATAGTAACAAGTGAGGATTGTAGGATCCCGTGAAATCCCACGAAGTAACTGTACTGCTTCAGATGGAAATGGAATTTCCTAAATTTACAATAGTGTAAAACAAAAGGGGAATTCCATGCAGCAAAGAAAACATTACACAGCAGAACAGAAAGTAATGATTTTAAGAGAACTCTTAGAAAATAATGTTCCAATCAGTCAGTTAGCCGAGAAGTATGAAGTTCGGCCCTATGATATCTACAACTGTCCCGAAGGGATGCCTTTGGCAGAAGAAAAAATTGTTTGAATCGGCAACAGAAATATTTACTCCAAAGCCGTCAACTCCAAAACACTCATGACTTTAGAGGATCCTGATAAAATTGAATTTGATGCAAATGATAATAATCTTATTCATAACTTAAAGATTATCAAAGACTGTGATAATAAAGTATTAAGAGTGATATATAAAAAATCAACTGAAC
>JAMCWE010000202.1 GCA_023475265.1 Bacteroidota bacterium | reverse complement strand
CTCTCCATAAGCTCCACCAAAATTATAAATATAAATATCATATCTATTATCTCCGACGGCTCCGTTATCTGAAGGTGGCGGCGGGTAACCTAAATAATTAACTTCAAAATTATAGCTTGAATCAAATGCCTTCGCTAATTCATCCACACTATAAGTTGGTGCTTGAGGGCCAGTAGTATCGTAGTGTATGCGGAAAAATCCCGAAGGACTAATTATACTTGTATCTGTCGTTGGTCTTTCTAATAATTTTTTAAGGATTAATCTTTGCTTATCAGGAAAATAATTTAAATTCATTCTAATTGAATTAGCTATATCTGTAGCACATTTAATATGAATAGTATCATGTTTAATTGAGTTGGGAAGTGTAATTTGATTTTCATTTATATTAAAATTATGTAGATGTAAATAGGCATTAAAAAGAGAATCAAGATTTTTGCTGCTCAGGTCTTGAGCTATGGAAGTTTTAATTATCAATAGAAAAAATAAAATTATTTTTAAAATTCTATTCATTGAAAATTACTAATTTCCCCTTTGTAATATTATCTCCGGATTTCACAACAAAAATATAAACACCGGATGCAAGTTTATTACTTTGATTGTCTAATCCATTCCACATTATAACTTTTCGGCCCATATCGTAAGTTATTTGCTTGTTAGCAGAATATACTAATCTCATAGAAGTTGAATAAATATTTATTTCAGCATAATCCAGTAAGTTAGGTTTTACTTGTATTCTTATAAATTTGCCATTTGAATAATTCTTTTTATAGTTGAATGGTGAAGGATAAGCATAATCTATATTTTGTATAATATAATTGCCTTGTTCTATAACTTGATTATTTAAAATATCTGCTGTTAACCAAAAAGCTGGTTTATCGGCACTGAAGCTTTCGTAATAATCATTTGTCAATTTTGTGCTTCCAGCTTGAGAAGAATTATACAAACTATAATTGAAGGGAACAAAAGCATCAACGCTGTCAATTCCCTTTGCAACATCTATATTTGTTATCTGGACTACAAGTGTGTCTAAAGTTAGTGAATTAACAAATTGAAGAAAACTATTCGAAACCGGAGCAGTATTTAATTGTAAAGGTAAAGAGTGGTTTGAATTTTTTTGCCAACTGATATCATAAGTTGCAATGGGCTGGATAACTGGATAATGAGCGGCATCAACAAAATACTGACCCGGGATACTTCTGTAGTTTGTGAAAAACGTCCAAATGCCAAATTTATTTAGCTGCTCGCCGAATGAAGTTTGATAATCAAGAAAAGTATTTGATATAGCTTGCAACGCTCTCATTTGAGGCATTAGTTCCCACTGCTTTTTTATAATGTCATATCCAAAATTTTTCTGAAGAAAAATATCCCAAATTGCTAATGCATATTCTTGAAGCGAGCCATTCTTACCAAAACAATTTTGCGGATCGTTAAAGTAATAAGGAAGATATTCATAATAATCATGAATAGTTGGGTAGACAAAGTGTTCCATTGATGTTGAAGTAAGCTCATAAAAAAACTCATCAGTATCATACCTATAAATGTAATCTCCAATTTGAATTGAGTGATGAAATTCATGAGCAACGGTAACTCTTGCAGCATTGATACCGGTCGTGTAAAAGCCAGTATAGTCGTTATCTATTACCATATACGAAGTATAGCGTCCGCTGCCTGGCGTTATCTCTGTTTCTGGTTCAGTGTATCCATACGAGTTTCCGAGATTAACAATGTAAATGTCATATTTATTATCGCCGCCGGCGCCATTATCTGAAGGCGGCGGTGCATAGCCAAGATAATTTATTTCAAAATTATATGCTGAATCGAGCGCTATTGCCAGCGAATCAAGATTGTACTTTGGTACATCGGTTCCGCTAATGTTATAATGAACTCTGAAAAAGCCGCTAGGTGTTGCAAAACTTGTATCGGTTACGGGCCGATCCAATAGAACTTTTAAAATAGATTTTTGCTTGGCTGAGAATCGATCAAAATTATATTTGATAGAACTGATTATGCCGAAAGCACATTTAATGTGTGTTGTATCGAATGATTGAAGACCTGGCCTTTGTTCATGAGATGGTGTTCTAATATTCACAAACAAGTTGTATAAAGAATCTAGTTGAGTTTGATTAAGCTCCTGCGCCTGCGCAGTGTAATAAATTAAAGATAGAATAATAAAAACAAAATATTTTTTCATACTATATTTGTTTAATGGTTATGCAGCCAATTGATTTGTCAGTATAAACTATATGATAATTTCGCGAACTCATCTTCTTAATAAAGAAACCGTCAATGTTATCAGCGTTTATTAATTTCGGAATTACTAAATTTCTTCCTCTATTTAAAAAATCTATTGTGCCAATAAATTTTCTCTCCGGGAAATAAACAAACAATTTTTTTAATCCGTTCGGTCTCGTCTCTCCAAAAAATAATTGATTAGGATTATCAATTTTAAAATAATCCGGTATCTCTGAATGCTTTATAAAAAATGTTCTTTTATCATTTGTTACTGTTACAAATTTATTCGTATTTGTACCTAATATACTAATCGTTGCGTCTTTATCATTATTGAATAGATCGCCGGTAAATGAAAAAATTGAAGTCACACTGTCAATCTTTAATTTGTATAGAACAGATGATGAAACAGTTCCGCCGGATAATGCAGCTTTAGATAATGTTTGATTATTTTTTCCCTTCGACCAATAGATCATCCCAATTTCATTATTTGCAAATATATTAGAACAAAAAGAAGTTGTGGTAACAGGGAAGTTGCTGATGGAATATTTATAATCTCTGTATTCCATTATGCTTAATCCAACGCTGCTTCCATTTGAATAAGTTAGATAAATATTATCGAAGTTGTTATCAGTATGCCTTATTTTTAAATCTTCAATTATACCGGGAGAGTATATGGAATTCTTTTCAATTTTATTTTGTGCAAAATCAACTTTCAGAATTTCTATTAATCTTTTCCCATATGAATAGCAGAAAAAAGTTTTTATTCTTGGGATCGTATTATCGACAATGATGCTTGAATGATTTTCAAAAATCGGATAAGAATAAAAAGTGCTTGGAACGCCGGAAGTATTTCGCACAATAAAATCAAGCGAGTGCGTATAGTTATCAATATAGCAAATATCAATTATTCCATTATTGCCGTCATCAAAAAATGATATTGCCGATGGTCTTACTCCCAGAGAAATATTTGTATTTTCCAAAAATGGCGGAAGATTAGTAATTGTAAAAATATATCCATTTAAATTGATCGAAGCTATTCCATTAACAAACTTACTGTAATAAGGAATGATATTTTGAATACCATCTTTTTTTGAATAAATAGTTTCCGGATAAAAATTATTTCCGCCTTTCCCATAAAAGATTGAGAGAATTCCTTTTTTATAATTTGCATAAGCAATATCAATCTTGCCATCGCGATTAAAATCTCCGGTAATAATTTGACCCGGTTTGTACTTAGTTTTAATTGAAGTAGTAATTGAATAAGATGAAGCAGAATCGCCATAAATAATATTTATCGATTTGCCTTCAGAAAACATCAGATCATTATAATTATCAAGATTCAAATCTGTTGAATGAAGCAGGTGAATGGGCTGGTCAAATTTGATTGTCCGGACTTTGCGGAATCCTCCGGCTCCATCGTTATAAAAAAATATCAAAGAATTATTTAATACATTAAACGCAGCTATATCCGGATAATTGTCGTTGCTTAAATCAGTAAATACGGCGTTTGAAAAGCTAGTATTTTCAATTATTTTTTTTTCTCTTAAACCGGATGGAGTTTGATAAACAATTGATAATCCGTTGAATGCGCTTCCTGAAATAAGAAATTCATCGCTTCCTTTTTTATCAATATCTGCGGTGCTGATATTTTCCGGATATGATTTAAATTTTATTGAATTATTTAAGTAAGCTTTTCCGGAAGCAGTAAACGAATATATTCCGGCTCGCATCTTTTGCCTGCTTACAAAAGCATATCTTTTAATTTTTTTATTTCTATCATTTAAGTTGCGAATGTTTGTTATCTCATAAGAAATGGAAAAAATTATAGGTCTCCCAAAACCGCCATTTTTTTCTCCGGCAAGAGTTTCAATTTTTCTTAGATCGGGGTTAAATAAAATTAGATCGGTGTAAGAATCATTATTAAAGTTAAGAGCAAAAATGGAAGTGAATCCTGCATCAACTTTATAGCTTTTATATTGGCAAAATCCATTGATTGGAATTTGAGAGAATAACTCTTTGGAAATGATCAAAGCAATAAATAAAATGCTAGTTATGTTTAATTCTATTTTTAAGCCTGCTTTCTCTACGTTGTAAGGCTTCTTCATATCTTCTTTTTTCATCTTCAGTTTCCGGAATGGCTTCAGTTGCATTTACCGGTTTGCCGTTACTATCAACACTTACAAAAGTTAAATATGCAGTATTTGTGTGAACCCGTGTTCCTTCTCTAAAAGATTCAGCATAAACCTTTACTCCAATTTCCATTGAAGTATTAAAGACTCTGTTAACCGATGCAACTAAAGTTACAGCATCTCCAAGATTAATTGAATGATGAAAATCTATTCTATCAACAGAGGCGGTAACACAAATTCTATTATTATGTTTGGCGGCGCAAAGAGCAGCGCAAATATCAATCCAGTGCATTAATTGTCCGCCTAATAATTTACCAAGCTGATTGGTATTGTTGGGCAAGACCAACTCGGTCATTGTAATTATTGATTCGCTTACTTTTTTTGCTTTGGTCATTATTTGGAAGCTGATAATTTCCCTTCAAGTGATGATTTTATTTTTTCGATTTCTTTTAAATGGGAATCGTTTGGATATTTTTCAATGAATTTTGATATAGCCGCAAGTGCTTCATCATTTCGTTTTTTTGTTACTAGCAATTTGATTTTATCATACATGGCTAAAGGCGCATATTTTGTATCGTGATAATTATCCAATACCAGATCATAATAAATTAATGCTGCTTTATAGTCTTCCAACTTATCATATATATAAGCATTATTATATTCTTTCTCAGCAAGTTTATTATTCATCTCCGAAATTTTTTTCTCAGCAGCTGGGACTTTCGGATCGGTAGGGAAGAAATCTATAAACGCCTGAAATTCCTCAATCGCTTTTTTTGTATATCGCTGGTCAAGTGCAAAATACGGAGAAAGCTGGTAATAACTTTCTGCAAGCATATATTGAGCGCTTGGTACTAGCTTACTTGCCGGCATATTTTTAATTAATCTGCTGAACTCATATGCTGCCATTATATATTCGCCGCGCTGATATCTTGATTCTCCCAGATAATATTGAGCAGTATCAACCACTGAATTGCCCGGGTATTGCAAAATAATTGCTTGAAATTCTTTTACCGAATTTTCATAATCCTTGTCATCATATAGTTTCATTGCATACTGCAATCTTTGACTTGGAGTAAATGAAGTAGTGTTGATTGAGGAAGAGCATCCCCAAAATCCTAGAACAACAATCGTAATAAAAAAGAGATATTTCATTTCAAATAAGTTATTGATTTATAAAATTTTGATTACAATTATAAATAAATTCCTTTCGGCGTCAAAGGTATTTATTGCTACTTACTTCTGATTGTGAAGAACAAAATAACAGTTAATGCGGCTGTTCCTACAGCAATTACCGGTTCATAAATACTCGAAAAAAATGGTTCAGCCGGCAATTGGCCTTGTGTAAATGGATATGATGTATTTTCTATATTTTTTAGATCCGATGTAGTAATCGTATCTGAATAGGAAAACTTAAAATTATAAGATTTTGCATCTGAAGAAAACAAAACATAGCTACCGGATAAAATTAAATTCCTCGTTGTATAAAATTCTCCAAAAATACTTTTCTTGAATAGCTTGCCGTATGTAACTTTTGCATTGTCAATAATAAAACTGACGGCTGCAAAAGAACTATCCTTAACATTTTCGTTTACAATATTTCTCCCGTTATTATTAAGCGAACTAATAATTTCATTACCGAAAATATTATATGCAGAACCGAGAATTAAATTTAGTTTTACATTTTTTTGAGAAGCTGGAATTCTTTGGTCTAAACTTGATGCGGCGGAATCAGCAAGCTTATAAAAAATTTGCAGGTTTGCTGCGTTAGACTGGCTGAATATTTTAGAAGGGGATAGAAACAATAATAATGCGCTTAGAAAGATTACGTAATTTAATTTTACGAAAGGTTCTTTAGTGTGCATAAATTAGCTGACCGGATTGTTTGCGTTAAATCTTTTTCAAAATATAATAACTAAAATATAAAGAAACATTTAAATGGTATTTAAATTTTCGGAAATAGCCGGCAGTTGAACTGAAATTCCCTAACATTTGTCTGAATGTTTTAGAATTAATCCTGACCGGTGTAAACCTTGACCGGAATCTCCCGGAGCTTTGTTAGAATCTTTTAAACTTAGACATGAATGATGCAGGACTTACTTTAGATGATTTAGGCACGTTCCGGAAACTTCCAGGACATTTCCCGACACTCCCAGGACTTTCCCCGAACCTTCCAGACCTGACCGGAATCCTCCAGGACTTTCCCGGAATTGCTCATGACTTTCCCTGGAGGTTTTAGACCCAGGTTAAAATCCCCCAGGACTTTCCCGGAATGTTTCAAACCTGACCTGGAAGCGCCAGGACTTTGCCGGAATCTTCCAGGCCCAGTCCTGGGGACTCCAGGAATTGTCCTGTATGTTTCAGGAAATGTCCTGGGGAATTCCGCAAAGGCGAAAAGTGCGTTTTTTAGCTGTTTTGATGGAGATAGGTGGACTCTTTCGCATTGAAAAAGAAAGGAGTTAATTCATCTCTAAAGAACCATTTCATATAGCCTAATTATTATTCCCTTTTTCCCTATAGTTCTTGCGATAGTTATACAACCGTTCGGTAAATCCACCTTCTTTTTTAAAATCATCTTCAAGCTTTCTTAGCAATTGGTCCAAAAGGTAATTTGTCTGGTGGATAATACAAATTATAGTGTTCGCAGCAGTCTCTGACGATCCTTCTTCAACATAGATCTTATAAGACATATACGACCTATTTTCTTCCGACCCAATCTTCCTAATCTTCAAAGCTCTCGGGTCATTTTTACCCCACAATGGTAAACAATGTTGCCTAAGATAATCCTGGTAATCAATCAGCAGTTCTTCCAAGCTTGAGCGAGAAACATTAACAAGCTTTATCTCTGTCTTCTTCGAAGTTCCGGAAGCCATACTTCCTTCCGCAGTGTTTTGTTTACCGCTTCGGGCAGCTTGAATCATCTGGTCGGTAGTGCGGGAAAATTTGCTAATGAACCGCCCACAAAATTTCACTGTGGCATCATAAACTATCTCTGCCATCTGGTAAGATTTTAAGTTGCGGTAACCACCGTGCGGAGGGATTAGATTTGAGTTATCTGTCATTATTTCTTCTTCAAATTTATAAGTAAATTAAATATAGACAGAATAATAACTTTAAATTTTCCAAATTTTATTATACCCGACTTCAGCAATATGATTTGTTCTTTGTACAATTATAACCTTGGTCAATTCATCATTCTTAATTAAAATATTATTTCTCTATATACACCCAAATAATTAGCCTTACTTCTATTAGTCTTAAGCAGACTTTTTATTTGCGAGCAGTACTTATTAAAATCATTTATTAAAACTTTATATATTCTTTCACAGTCTTCCGGTGATTTGGGAAGATTTATTTCCATTCCTTTTATCTCCAATTCGTCATAGAAAAACTTAATCAGTTTTATCTGGCTGTTACTTTCAAAGTTTATAATAGTTTCTTTATTACCGTCTTTGAAATAAACTTTATAGCTGTTAAAGAAATTACTATCACCGCCTTTTAAGTCTTTTGGGAATTTTGCCGGTAAGTTTGGAATACTAAATTGTGTTGTCTTAAGACTATCAATTAAATTTTGATAATTATGGATTTCGCTAAATCTGTCTTGAATTAGTTTTACAGAAGTATCATAATCAATTGTTTGTTTCGATTTTGATGTCGTTACAGAGCTTGCTTTTTCATTTCTGCTTTTTCTATAATCACTAACTTCTTTTAAAAATATTTGCACGTCATTTTTAACCAATCCCAAAACATCAAATAATACTGACTCTAACTCTCCTCTATCGGCTTTGTTTATTTCTTCAAATATAGATTCTTGTTCTCTATTCCGTAATGAAGAAAATATTTTCTTTAATTCCTTTTCTTTTGGTTTAAGCAATACGGGATTAATTATCATTGTCTTTTCAACTACATTAACATCAATATCTGTTAATCCCTCCCCCATTTGTCGGGCGTACAATTCAAGGAAGAATCTAAATAAGATGCTATTCATCGAAATAAATATAAGGTCGGCATATTTAGTGTAATCCGGCAATACTTTTATATTATAATTAACTTTATCGCAAAATACATTGACCTCTCGGTTATCTATCAGAGAATATTTTTCATGAATCTTTGAAGGGAAAATAAAATCTCCCACAAACAATTCTTCGCCAAGATTAAACCAATCTCTTTTCCCATCTACCGAAACTCTACCTGCACAAGAAGGGCGTTTATGCAACTGAAATTCTTTAGACTCCGCATCTAAAATATAATTAAGTATTTTACTTTTGTATTTCCTTAAGCTAGCCTTTGTTTCATTACAGACAAGCACTCTATATTTTAACTTTGAAAAATTTATCTCAAGTTTCTCTGCTTCCTTTTGTGTTTTAAAAAGTGGTTTGAAGAAACGTCGTTCCATTATATAATGTCGATTATTCATTTCAGAATAGTACCAGCCGAATGCCTCCCAATTTATTTTGTGCTTTTCCTTCTTTACGCCAAAGTTTAAGTTATATTCATCTTCGCTCATTAGATGAACCTTTTCAGTATCATCAATAACATAAAAGAATTCATTCGCACCGGTTTTAATACCATATTTAACTTCGATAACTTTGTTTGCTGGTATTAATTTATCTCCGGCAGCATCAATAATTTTATTATAGATTTCCGGCGAGCGTAGATACTTAGCTCCCCAATTTCCGTTTTCATATTTTCCGTTAATAGTTGTTTCAAATTCTAATTCTTTTTGGTTTCTTAAGAAAATAAAATAGTCTTCGTTTTTAATGGACTTTTTCGCAGATTCAATTTTATTTACAAAGTGTTTTACTTTTTCAATTCTGTTCTCATCATCATTCATTCCTATAAGTTCATGATATTCTTTATAAACTCTAACGAACCTTACATTATTTAATTCTCTTTCTTCACTGTTGCTGCATTTTTCTAATATTAGTATTACTGTATTTACCGATGCCGTTTCAAAGCTTCTTACTTTTTGATTATCAATTACAGCTACAATCTTAAAATGGTCTAGGAGAAATTTTTGCAAACCTGTCCCAAATCCTGTATCAAGCCAAGTGCTCGAAATAACATATCCCAGTCTTCCGCCTTCATTAAGAAAAGCGGCTGTGTGCATTAGGTAATAAACATACAAATCACTTTGCTGGTTTATTTTATCAATCCCGAATTCAATTTCGGCAAGGTTATTCCATACCGTTTTATGCTCAATATATTCTTGCCTTATATACGGTGGGTTTCCAATACATGCATCAAAAGCCGGCATTCTTACTTTATTATATTTTCCATCCAATTTTTGAACATCAAAAGATTTTGTATGATTATGAAAAATTAGGAATTGAGAAGAATTGCTTTTTATATGTGAAAAATCTTTTTGAATAATAACAGGATAATTATCAATCTCTTTTATGTTTAGTAAAGATAAATTCATAGTAGAAAGGAATGCAGGAAAAGGAGCTATTTCAATTCCCCATAGCTTTTCAAGCAGTTCTGCATGCTCTAGTTCAGAATGAAAATACTTTAGGAATTTATAACCTCTAACAAGAAAGGTTCCTGCGCCGCAGCCGCTGTCCAAAATAATTTTTGTGTTTTCATTTATGCAGAATGAATTAACAATGTCAACTTCATTTGTATTTGTAAAATGTTGGCCGCGGTTGTGCTGTTCCTGGTTATTTATTAAAGTATTATATATTGCGCCGATAATATCAACATTAAGCTCTTTGAATTTTAAATGTCTTATCTGGTTTACATTTTGTTTTAATGCTGGTATATATTTATCTGAATATTCAAACTTATCTAAAACCGATTTATGGAATATCATTTCGAAGTCATGTTTTAGAACATCATCAAATCTTTCACGAAGAGTCTTGTTTAATAAATCCTTGTCTTCCGGTATTTCCAGTTTCTTTAATTTTAGTTTTGGTACTTCCGATTGCAGGTAGGAATAAAATATTATCTTCAAGTATAAAAGATAATTTGCAAGCTGGCAGATGTTATAAATATCTTCATCATTAAAATTCAAGCTTACATTAAAGATGTCCTGTTCCTGAAGGTATTCTTTTATTTCTTTCTTCAGAATTGAATCACTGTTAATTTTTTTATGCATTACATCAAACATCTCGGCAGAAGCTTCAAGTATGTAAGCAGAAAGTTTGTTCACAAACTGTTTATCAATCGAATCCCACTGAACTTCTTTAACACCATGAACAATATCGCTTAATTCAATTAAGAATTGAGTAAGAGGCGGAGTAATAAGCTTTAAATAATTATCGGATACAGCTTCATTATTATTTTTTACGTTTGATAAATAATATACTTTTAACTTTCTATCATATATAGTTGTATCAGGCTGAAAAGTTTTAAATATAACAAGCTGTCTTGGCGTACCGGTAACAAAATATTCATAGCCTCTTTCGAAAGCCTTATTCATTGCATGCTTTACTAGAACTTCATCAGTTGCATCCCAGTTAGTATCCTTTAATTCAAACAATACCTTCTTAGTAACGTCTATGGATGAATCCAATAAGCCATCAGCAAATCGAGCATTGCCAACACCGATATTCTGTTCTTGAAGAATCTTGTTGAAACTTATTTTATCGTTAGAAGTGATTAAGGTATTTATTTGATTTAGCAAAACACCTTGAAAAGTTCTCTCGTTTGACGTAACAGAATCAGTACTCATCAATCCCCGGACAAATTATTGATTACTGGTATTTAACTTAACAAATATTACAGGCAAAAAAAATCTGCAAATAAAATTTATTAACCTGTTACACATATTCATCAATAAGGTGATTTTTTTGTAATTAGTTGCGGGTAATAAGGTTGGGACGTTGGGCGGTTAGCATTGTTACTAAGGTTTTCCACTAAATAAAATCTTCCTTTACGGCAATAAGGTTTTAGAGTTGCAAAGTAAACCTGTTTGAAGCTTTACAAACAGACCCGCCGCCTTGCCTGTCTTTAGGGTGCGGCAGGTATTTTGAATTAAGATTTGCCCACAGTTAAACCTTATCTTATTTTTTCAAACCTTAGTAAAACTTACCCACCTTGTTAACATCTGCCTTTACCTTATTAGCTTATTTTTGTTATTCAACTTTTGTAATATGCCTTATTAATTCGTCACCGTATTCATGGATAGACGAAGTTAGCCTATCTCTTCTTATACAAAACTTTTTTCTCTTTCACCTGAAATCCCATTTTTCTTTTCAGTTCCGGCGGCGGTTCTAATAACTGGTTTATTGCTGCTATAATTGATGTTATCTGCTCGTCATGGGTTTCTATTTTTAGCTCCAACTCTTTCAATTTTTGTGCAAGCTCTTTGTGTGTTGATAAGATTTCGCGCAAACGAACAAATGCACGAACAACATATACACTTGCTTCCACTGCTCTCTGCGAGTTTAATATAGATGCAAGCATTATTGCGCCATGTTCTGTAAAAGCACACGGAAGTGATGTGGAATGTTTTAGCGTTTTGAACCGGTCACAATTTGTGACCAGTTCATTTTTCTCATCTTTGTTTAAAACAAACATAAAATCAGCAGGAAACCTTTTACTATTACGCTTAACCGCCTGATTGAGAGATTTCGTATTAACTCCATATAAGTCTGCAAGGTCACGGTCAATCATTACCTTTTGCCCGCGTATTAAATATATTTTGTTTTCAATTACTTCAATTGGGATGATCTGTGTATCTTTCATAAAATTTCCAATCTAAATTTTCTTGTACAAAACTTTTTTCTCTTTCACCTGAAATCCCATTTTTCTTTTCGGTTCCGGCGGCGGTTCTAATAACTGGTTTATTGCTGCTATAATTGATGTTATCTGTTCATCATGAGTTTCTATTTTTAGCTCCAACTCTTTCAATTTTTGTGCAAGCTCTTTGTGAGTAGATAGAATTTCCCGCAGCTTAACAAACGCCCGCATAATTAAAATATTAACCTTAACCGCACGTTCGCTTCTTAATATTGAAGAAAGCATTGCGACGCCTTGTTCCGTAAATGCATAAGGCGTTGAGCGCCTTGCACCTCCCCATTTATTTTTATTATAACTACCATCTTTTGAAATCACAATTTGTGATTTCAAGTTAGAATATTCTTGCTTAGTCAATTGAAACATGAAATCGGATGGGAACCGTATAATATTTCTCTTAACAGCTTGAATTAAAGAGCGAACTTCGACTCCATATAATTCTGCCAGATGAATACTTAGCATTACCTTTTGCCCGCGGATTAAAAATATTTTATTTTCAATTACTTCAACCGGAATAATCTGTGTATCTTTCATAAAATTTTCCCATTAAATATTTCTTGAGAAAAAAATTAGACATCAACTAAAAAGCCTCTCCCAAACGGAAGAGGCTTTTGAATGAAAAGAGTTAATTGGTGCAGATACTATTTATATAGTAACTGAAATTATACCGGACTGCTGACCGACTTGTGCATCATCGAGGAGATAAAATGCATAGTACTGTCTTTCTTCCGGAGCGCCGCCATTAAGCTTAGGCCGGTTGTCTTCATACGGGGATGCGGTATCAATAGCAAGAAAACCAAACTCAGCTTCGCCGGTTCTTTTTGAATAGATTTTTACTCCATCCATTTTTTGTTTATCAAAACTAACAACAACGTTTCCGCCAACTATTTTTGTTTTTAAAGTCGGCTTAATGCTTTCCAGATCAGATCCGGATTCTGCTGAGCCGACAATACCGAGTTCAAAGCCAACAGCATCAGTGTAACCTTTGTTGGATTTTAACTGCTGAGCTACGCGCCTTATTTCAGCAATAGCTAGAGACTTTGCAGCAGCATTATTTTCAACAGCGGATTTGCCTTCTGCTTTTTTCTCGTTCATTGTTGAATAAGCGGTTTTGTGGTTGGCGATAATAGCAAGTGTGCTATTGGCTTCTTCTGTTCCAATACCAAGCTGTGCAGCAATGCCCGGATATTTTGAAACAAATGTTGATTCGTATGAATCAAGGTCGCCGTCTCGTTTCGGTAAGTAATCCATAAGTCACCCTTTCTAAAAAATTTAAGAACTGTTATTTAGTTTTAGAAAATGGATAAGTTAAGTAGGAATCTCTCTCTCGTTTAGAAACCCTTTTTTAACCTTATTTTCTAAGACAAACTTATTCTTTTACTAATACTTATGCAAATAAAAAAATAATTATGATCTTTCTGCTCAATCGGCTGCTTGGAAATAGAATTAATTGAAAAGTATTAAATAATTAATTTTTTTTTATGCTTAATAAATTAGATTAAAGATCAAGCATAAATCCCGCGCATTTTAAGTGTCTTTGCAGCTTTATCAATTGCTAAAATGTAAGTTCCAATTCTTAAAGAAATATTAAAAAATTAGGAAAGAAATTAATAATATCTCTTTCCAAAAATTTTCGAATTTATCTTTGATCTGCTGCTATTTCTTTTAGCCTTTTAATTCTTTCTTCAGTGGGGGGATGAGTAGAAAATAATTTCATGAATGATTTCCCGCTCAATGGATTTACGATGAACATGTGTGCTGTAGCCGGACCTGCATTGTCTACCGGTTTCAATTGATTCTTCACTGAAATTTTTTCCAAAGCGGATGCTAATGCTAATGGATTATGTGAAATTTGAGCTCCTCCGGCATCTGCAGCAAACTCTCTCGATCTTGATACTGCAAGCTGCAATAATGTAGCCGCTATTGGTGCAAGAATTAATAAAAATAGTGAAGCTATTCCGCCGCCGTCATCGTCTCTATCATTTCCTCTTCCACCGAACATCATTGCCCAGCCAGCCATCTGTGCAATGAATGTAATTGTACCAACAACTGTGGCTGCAATTGTTCCTGTTAATATATCACGGTGTTTTACATGAGCTAGTTCATGTCCAAGAACTCCTGAAAGTTCTTCTCGAGATAATGTATTTATAATTCCGGTTGTAGCTGCTACTGCTGCATGCTCAGGATTTCTTCCTGTAGCAAATGCATTTGGAGTTTGATCATCAATCAAATAAACTTTCGGCATTGGTAGATTTGCACTTTGGGCCAGTTGTTGTACTATTGAATATAATTCCGGTGCGGTTTCACTTGTAACTTGTTTTGCATGGTACATTGATAAAACAATTTTATCTGAAAACCAGTAAGATCCAAAATTCATTGCAAGCGCAAAAACAAATGCGACTGTCATTCCACCTCTGCCGCCAATTAGATTTCCTACTAATAAAAAAAGGACCATCATTAATGTCATTAAAAATACTGTCTTAAGCGTATTCATTTTTTTCTCTAATTTATTGTATTCAAAATTAAATAATGTCCTTACTTTAAGCAAGGCTGTAAATAATAAGGTCTTATATAGCTTTTTAGATTTAGATGCATAATAATTTAATTAGTTTTAAAAGTTTATTTTCAATTCAATTTATCATATCAAAAATTATTAGTTCTGATTATTCAACTACAATTCTTTTTGCTATAGCCGTTATTTTCCCTTGCCTTTATTTTATAATCTGGTTAAATATGAAACGTAATTTTAGGAAATTTATGAAGAAAGCAACCAGTTTTATAATCCTCGCAGTTTTACTTTTTACGTTTGACAATTCTTTTGGTCAAGAGAGTACTTATCAGTTTCTTAAATTAGATATGAGCGCTAGAGCCGCTTCTCTAGCGGGCAGCTTTGTTTCAAATAACGATGATCCGGATGTTATTTTCTATAATCCCGCTGGTCTTGAACTTCTAGAAAAGAATCCAGTCTCTTTTTCCTTTGTAAAACATCTTTTGGACATAAATCTTGCAAGCCTTTCTTATTCGACTGTAATTAGTAATGTCGGCAGGTTTGGCGGCGCAATACAATATATAAATTATGGAACGTTCACTCAGGCTGATGAATTTGGAAATAAAACTGGTGAATATGGCGCCGGAGAATTTGCTTTAACTTTGGGCTATGCTAATCTTCTTGATAATAATTTTGCTTACGGTGTAAATGTAAAATTAATTTATTCCAAAATTGCAGACCGGTCTTCAAGCGCAGCCGCTTTCGATGTCGGACTTCATTATTCAATTCCGTCCAATCTAACTGACATTGGATTTTCAATTTTAAATGTCGGCACTCAAATGTCAACTTATTATTCAACAAAAGAAGATCTGCCGTTGGATATTGTCTTTGGCGTTTCAAAAAGAATGGAACACGTTCCGTTGCGGTTGTCGTTAGACTTTCATAATCTAAATGAACAGCAAGATAATTTTTTCCAGAAGTTTAAATCGTTTAGTGTTGGTGCAGAATTTTATTTAAGCAGGGTTTTAAGTCTGCGTTTTGGATATAATAATCAGATGCGCAATGATCTTACAATCGGCCAATCTGCCGGCTTAGCTGGTTTCGATGTCGGCTTAGGCGCCAATGTTTCTAATTACAGGTTCGATTATGGATTTTCTTCTTTAGGTATGATCGGCGCAATTCATAGAATTAGTGTTTCTACAAATTTGTAAAGCATTTCGTTCTTTAATTGGAATAGAAAATTATCTTCGGTAAGGCGTTTTTAAATATTCCTCAGCAATTGAATGAGAATTCTTATATTCTTTTAAATCAAGAATTTGTTTGTAATAATTAATTGCCACCGGTCTGTTTCCCCATTCATCGTTAATCATTCCAAGATATAAATATGAGTTGATTAAAAATCCCGAAGGTGCTTTTTTGTCTAGCTCCAATGAATATTTAGCACATTTATCAAAATAAACTTTAGCAGAATCAAGGTTCTTCATTAATCTATATTCAAATCCAACATAGTATGCAGCTTCTCTTTTTGCATTTGTTGAGTTATATCCCGGAATGTTTTTATATGCTTTAATAAGGACATCTTTAAAGATTGAATCTGAAGCAAAATAATTTCCTTCCTTTGCTTTTATTCTGCCGCGCCATCTTTCGAAAACCGGATTATCCGGAAAATCCCTTGTTAACATTTGCGCCCACTCGTCGGCTTTAAACGGATTATTTTCATAGCTAAAATTTAAAGTCATTAAGAAGTAGCGAGCTTCATATTTTGCATACATTCCGTTCATTGCAACATTTGTTAATTGAACGATTCCTTTTTTCTTATCGCCGGAAGGAAAAAATATCATCAAAGGTTTTATTAGAGGAAATTCATCGGGAATAACAGCAGCATAATAATTGTAAATTCCAAAACCAAGCTGCACATCAACATTTTTGGGATCGAGCTTAGATGCTTTTTCAACAATCGGTAAAGCCAATCTTCCGTCGTCTGCCGCTTTAAGCCAGCTGTCGCGATAAGCGCGCAGCCTGCCGCGGAAGCCTATTGCGCCGCCTTTAAAAAAAAGTGCTTCTTCATTGTTTGGATCTTTTTTGAGAATATCGTCGCATTGATAAATTACATCTTCAAGCTTCTGAAAAAATATTTCATCATAGGATTCATTATCCGGATCGAGCATGATTTTCCACCAATCGATCATTGCAAGGAAAAATCTTCCTTGAGGTTTATTTGGATAATTAGCTATTAATCCTTTAAAAGTTTTTTCCGCATCATCAAACTTGATATCATAAATTTGTTTGATGCCTTTTACAATTGTTGAATCAAAGCTTGCTGGTTGAACTTGTGTATTTGCGGTATGCGGATAAATTGAAATAAAGCTAATTGAGATAAATAATATCAATAAGAATTTTTTCAATTTGGTCCCGTTAAATTATACTTTAGAAAGTTTCTCTAACAAATACGGCAAAATTTTATCATTCGAAACACGAACTTGTTCCATGGAATCACGCTCTCTAATCGTAACTGTTTGATCGCTTAAAGTTTGAGTATCAACTGTGATGCAAAATGGAGTACCGGCTTCGTCCTGGCGTCTGTATCTTCGTCCGACTGCACCTTTATCATCGTAAAAAACTTTTAAATTTTTTCTCAAGTCTTTTTCAATCTGCAGTGCTATTTCAGGCATTCCATCTTTATTCACAAGCGGAAAGACTGCGGCTTTGATGGGAGCTAGTCGTGGATTAAATCTTAACACGGATCTCATTTCACCTTTTACTTCTTCTTCATAATAAGCATCGATAAAGAATGCCATAAAAGATCTGCTGGCTCCAGCCGAAGTTTCAATAATAAACGGAATGAATTTCTCTTTTGATTCTTCATCAAAATATTTCATCGACTTTCCGGAAAACTGCTCGTGCTTGGTTAAATCATAATTTGTCCTGTTGTGGATTCCTTCAATCTCTCCCCAACCGAATGGAAATTCATATTCAATATCCGTCGCCTCTTTTGCGTAATGAGCAAGCTTGTTGTACGGATGATCGTGATAACGAAGCTTCCCGTTTGTCATGCCAAGCGAATAGAACCATTGAAGCCGTTCGTTCTTCCAGTAGTCATACCATTTTTTATCTTCACCAGGTTTAACGAAGAATTGCATTTCCATTTGTTCAAACTCGCGGGTTCTAAATAGAAAATTCTTAGTGTTAATTTCATTTCTAAATGCTTTACCAATTTGTGCAATACCGAACGGAAGTTTTTGACGGGATGATCCTTGAACATTCAAGAAATTTACATAAATACCCTGGGCAGTTTCAGGCCGTAGATAGACAACAGCGCTTGAATCTTCTAGCGGGCCGACAAAAGTTTTGAACATAAGATTAAATTGTCGTGCTTGTGTGAAAGTGTTTTTATTTCCGCATTGCGGGCAATTTATTTCATCTAAAAGCAGCTTGCTGAAATCCAAACTTTCTAAAAGTGTCGTAAAAGGATTTTCAGCTTTTTCTAAAATTGATTGATACTTCTCAAGAAGAATATTATCACTTTTAATATTTGCAAGAACAGTTTCTAAAATTTTTTTCTGTTTCTTTTCATTGATTGATTCGCCAAGTACATCAACTCTGAAACGCGATTTACATTGTTTACAATCCACCATTGGATCAGTAAAATTTTCAACATGTCCGGAAGCTTCCCAAACTCTTGGATGCATTAGGATTGAAGCGTCGATACCTTCAATATCTTCACGGTAAGTCATGAACTTCCACCATTCTTCCTTAATATTTTTTAGAAGTTCAACTCCAAGCGGACCATAATCCCAGCAGCCATTTAAGCCGCCGTAAATTTCACTTGATTGAAAAACAAATCCTCTTCGTTTAGCAAGAGAAACTATTTTATCTACAATATCATTCTGATTATTTTTCTGCTTTTCGATGACAAAATCCTCCGAGATTAAATTGCAAAAATGAGTACAAATATAGTAAAAAGGAATGAATTTTTAGCTGGGTTTTACCAGGCGCACATTTCAATTATTCAAATGGTCAGCCAATAATTTTAGCTTTCTTAAGCTCTGCTTCCAATAATTTTTTGATCTTTTGATGATTGATGGTTAACTCTCCAAGTTTCGTTTTCACTATTTCTAAAAGATTAAGAGATTGAATAATGTAATTGAAATAAATAACATTATTTTCCTTTCTCTTTCGAAGTTCCGCTAAATGCTTTTTGATAGTTTGTATATCGCCTCTTTCAATGGGACCGGATAATGCTTCTGACACACCAATTGTTTTGATGTTTTTCAAAGTTGATTTAACAATTGGATTTATTATATCGTAAAATTTTACTTTCTTTTTATTACCTGAGCTAAACAATATTTCAGAATTAAAAATATTTCCTACTAAAAAGTTGGAAGCAAAAGTTCCGGCTAGATGATAAAAAGTTTTCTCCGTGCTTTTTATTTCAAACGATTTCAATGAAAGTTTTTGTGCCAGGTCAAATAAGAATTTTTTAGCTTTGATATTATCAGTTTCAATGGCGGCAAAATTATTTTTTATGTTACTTATTCTTTTAGATGGAAACGATTGCATAACATGGAAAGATGCAGTTTGAGCTTTTTTCTTTTTCAATGAATCTAATTCAGAAATATTAAGAGCGCCGGAAAGGTGAATGAAAAATGAATTTTGAAAATCAAATTTTAATTTTGATAGATTATCGGATACGGAATTAATTTGATTGTCGGGAACGGCTAAAAAGAAAATTCCATTTTTGAACGGGATATCTTCTAACTCATTTGAAAAATTTTTGATCCGAAATTTGTTTGCTAAATTTTTTGCTGATTCAATTTTCTTACTGATAATTATTGAAATGGTAAATCCGGCTTTAGTAAGAGCAGCAGCTAATGAATAAGAAATTTTTCCGGCGCCAATTATCGCAATATTTTTTTTCTCAATCAGCAATTATTCCCCATAGACAGCGGCTGAAATATAACCAACAACTTCCGCATAATCTCCGGAAGTATCGCCTGAATCGCTGCGATTAAGAACTAGAGATTTATTTTTATCAAGTAATGCGGCAGCTTTCATCATGCTTAAAATAGGGCCGCCGCCGCAGGCTTCGCATAAATTTTGCTCTAAATCAGATTGAAATTTTTCATAATCAAATTCTTTTATTCTCTTTTCCACAATTGAATCCAGTCTATAAGCTTCATGTTTTGAATGATAATGTGATAAATCTGAACTAGAGATAATAACCGTTTTATCATCAACCACATCGGCAAGAATTGAAGCTAATTCATCAACAAATGGTTTGCCTTGGTTTCCCATTACTATTGGAACAATATCAAAATCTTCAAGAACAGTTTGTAAAAAAGGAAGCTGAACTTCAATAGCATGTTCTTGCTCATGTCCTTTTAGACTTTTAAAAATTATATCACTCTTTGAAGTGATACTTTCAGCCAGATCAATATTTACCGGAACTATTCCCAATGGAGTTTCGAACGCATCACCATCGTAAATTGAAATTCCTGGAAAATATTCTCTGTGGCTTGGAGAAATTATAACGAATGTTTTATAATCAGTTTTTTGAAGCAGCTTATAAGCATAACCTGCTGTCTTACCTGAATAAGCGTAACCGGCATGAGGAGAAATTAAACCAAAAATATTTTCGAGAGTAAATTTAAAATTAGGTATGTCTAAGAAGTTATCAATTTCACGCTTTAGTTGATTTGGATTTGAAGGATAAAAAAATCCTGCTACAACTGGTTTCCTAACTTTGTTCATAAGTTCTTCTCCGGCTTCCTAACTCTGAAAAAATTGAAGCGGTAAAAACTTTAATATTTAAATTATCAGTTTTCCAAGAATACGGTTGTATCCCGGCCTTTTCACATAAGGCAGTTAGAAATTGTTCGACATCGTATTTGTTTTCTATTGCAACTTGAGGAAGAAGAACTGCTCGATAATATTCATCTTCCAAAACTAAACCATGTTGTCCAATTTGTATTTGATCATAGCTAGTAATATCCATAAGAGGGGAAAGAACAGAAATTTCTATGTTCACATGCGGTAATTCTTCTTCGGCAATTGGAAAAAATCTAGGATCGTTAGAAGCGGCTTGTATTGCTGAATCACAAACAGTGTCGAATAATGACATGCTGGAAGTTATATATCCGATACAACCTCTCAATTGATTGTCAACAATAATTGTAACAAATACTCCAAAACCTTGTTTCAATAAATCGGGATAATAAGTATAATCAATTACCGGAGGTCTCTTTTCGCTAAATAAGGATTGAATTGAATCTCTAGCTGCAAGCATCAAGATACCTTTTGTCTCTTCAGATAACTCCATAAAATACTTTCTAATTAAATTTTTTTATCGAACAAACTTTTAATCCCATTTTTTCAATTAACAGAAAAATGAAATTATCTTTAATAAAAAAGGAGTCCGGGATAAAGGTTTTTGTTTTAGAGTTTAGTACTTCTTCAAAAATAACATTTTTAGTTAAATATTCAACTGCTTTAAATCTATTTGTTAAACTTCCGTCAGATTGAACTTCGTGAAAGTTAAAAAGAATCAGATTATCTAATTCGATATATTCAATATTGCCCGCAATTACATGGCTTTCTTTTAATTCACTAAAAAAATCTTTGATTGCAGGACTGTTTGAATTATAAGTATTGAAAGGTTCAGTGAATAAATAGCCTTCATAATTATTCGAACTGTATGATAATTCTCTAAGTGAGTTTAGTTCTTTTGGATTATCGCCCAATTCTTCTAATAAATTTCCTGTATTGTAATCCAATGCAAAATATTCTCTGCTTTCGAATTTACTTTTGTAACAATAAATTTTTCCTTCCCAAATGAATTGAAAAACTAAATCTTCCGATTCCCACAAAATGCTTTTTGAATTTATATCGAACGCAATTATTCCGCTATGATCGGGCATATCGCGGTTAGCAAACTTGTGGAAGAAAATTATATCATTATAAATATTTTCGATGCCGGCCCAGTATTTTTCTTCAAGTTGAAAGTTGGTAAATATTTTTTTGCCTGAAGAAACTTCAATACAGCTGAAAGAAACTTCCTTAGTATTTATATCGCGGTCTTCGATAATTAATTTATTAGTCTCGGTAAGCAGCAGCCGCCAAATTTGTCTTTTGCTGGAATAAGAATATTCTTTTTTGATAATACTCATTATTTATCCCATCGGTTCAAATTGTGCTGTGAAGTGTCTTAACATTGGAGCCTCGTAAACTATTTTGTATCCTTTTAATGAGTTACGTTTCTTGAACACTTCAAGAAGAATTTCAAAAACATAATCAATATGACTTTGTGTATAAACTCTTCTAGGAATTGCCAAACGCACTAATTCCATTGGTGGTGGAATTAACTTACCGTCATTATCATATTTTCCAAACATTACGCTGCCTATCTCAACTGCTCTTATACCGCCTTCAATATAAAGTTCGCAAACGATAGATTGTCCGGGAAAATTTTCCGGTGGAATATTTGGAAGAAATCTTTTTGCATCAAGATAAATTGCATGTCCGCCAGGTGGTTCAATAATCGGAATTCCGGATGCAACTAATTTCTCTCCAAGATATTCAATGCTTCTAATTCTGTATTGAAGATAATGTTCATCGAGAACTTCCTCTAAACCTTGTGCAACTGCCTCAAGGTCGCGGCCTGCAAGTCCGCCGTAAGTTGGAAATCCTTCAGTAACAATTAATAAATTTCTGCATTGCTGGGCAATGTCTGCATCATTCAATGCAAGAAATCCGCCGATGTTTACCAGCGCATCTTTTTTAGCGCTCATGGTTGCGCCATCAGAATAAGAAAACATTTCCTGTGCAATTTCTAAAACAGATTTATTTGAATATCCTGGTTCACGCTTTTTTATAAAGTAAGCATTTTCCGCAAAACGGCATGCATCAAGAAAAAGAGGAATATTATATTTGCTGCAAACAGCTTTTACATCTTTAATATTCTGCATTGAAACTGGCTGTCCGCCGCCAGAGTTGTTGGTTACGGTTATCATGCATAGTGGAATATTTTCTTTACCAACTTTATTAATAAATTCTTCTAACTTCTTAACGTCCATATTTCCTTTGAAGTCAGCTCTAATTTCCGGATGCTTTCCGGTTTCATTTAACAAGTCAACTGCTTCTGCTCCGGTGAATTCAACATTTGCACGGGTTGTATCGAAGTGTGTATTATTAGGAATAAATTTTCCTTTGCCTCCAACAATTGAAAAAAGAATTTTTTCTGCGGCTCTTCCTTGATGTGTTGGGATTATAAAATTAAGGTCTGTTATTTTTTTTACTGCTGCTTCAAATCTATAAAAACTTTTAGAGCCAGCGTAAGATTCATCACCGTCCATTATCCCTGCCCATTGCTTTGAACTCATTGCAGAAGTGCCGCTGTCTGTCAGAAGATCTATCAGAACATCATCAGCATGAAGCATGAATGGATTGTATCCGGCATTTTTAATTAATTGAATTCTTTCTTCTTTTGTTGTAAACCTTATAGGTTCAACAGATTTAATTTTGAACGGCTCAATTATAGTTTTCATAATTTCCTTTATTGTTTAAGGTAAGTTTCCATTGATTTGCTGACCAAATTGTGTCCGGTCAATATTTCAAATGAATGATAAATTTAAATCTTTTGTCCAAAATTCAATAAAAAATTAATTCAAAACAACATAAAGCGATAATTAACAATTTTTTTATTGCGTTTTGTCCAAAGTATAAATAATTTTTTCACGGCATTTCTTAAAATAATATAAAAAGGAGTGATGCATGGATAATTTTACGGATCCTTCAACAATTCCATCTCAAGGCGGGGAAGTTCAGCCTGAGCCGGAATTAAGTCATTCGGATAAAATGATTGGGATTTTTTCCGAACCTTCTAATACTTATGAAAGAATTTCTCAATATCCAACAAAAACAATTGATTGGTTCCTGCCGGTTTTATTGATGCTCGTTGTTGTTTTTATTACTCAATTACTTTTAATGAGTAATAAAGAAATTTCTTATCAAATGAAACAAAAGCAACTAGACAGAATGGAAAAGAGATTTAATGAAATGGTTGCTAAAGGACAGATGACTCAAGACCAGGCAAATGATAGTTTGAATAGAGTTCAAGATCAATTTGATAAAGGGAACACGCCGATAGGAATGGTTCTTAGAGCCGTCGGTATATTGATTTTTGGATTTGTTTTCTTCTTCATTATTTCTGGTATTTATTTCCTTTTTGCAAAATTTGTTTTGCGGGGTGATGGTAATTATTCTTCGGTTTTAGTCGCGAGCGGACTAACATCATATATCGGCATCATTCAAATTATTCTTGCTGCAATTCTCGCTCTTATTTTAGGTAAACCATTGTTGGATACAAGCATTGCTGCTTTCTTAGATTCTGATAGATCAACTTATCTGGGTTTTATACTTGCTAAATTAGATGTCTTCTCAATTTGGAGTTATATCATTTTAAGCATCGGACTTGCAAAAATGTTTAAATCTAAATCAATGGGAAAATATTATATAGCGGTATTTGGAATTTGGATTATTGGAGGATTACTTTTATTCTTGCTTGGAAAAGCAGTGCCATTCTTAGGAATGTTAGGAGGATAATTTAATTTGAAGTGAGGTTTATCTAAATGGTGAACCTCACTAAATTATGCTTTGAGGATCAACATCAAATATTAATTTAACATCTCTGTAACGCGATTTTCTATTGAACTCTACAAATGATTTTAATACAGCTTGTCGTAATATCTTTCCGCCTGGATCTGTGTTTCTTGGACTTTTAATTAATATTTGAAACCTGAAATTGCCTTTTAGTCTTGCAATAATTGCAGAAGCTGGCGGAGAAATCTTTAACCATTTACGATAATTAATAAGCTCTTTGTGAAAATCAATTAACGCACCTTTCGCTTTATCTTCATTTGTATCTTTAGTTTCAATCAAACAAACCCTGCTGAAAGGAGGATAATCAAATCTTTCACGATCAATGATTTCCTTTTGGTAAAAACCTTGATAATCATTCTGCAATACTTTTTGTAATGCAAAATGTTTTTCATTTTGAGTTTGAATAATAACTTCGCCTTCAACTTTGCTTCTGCCGGCTCTTCCTGCGACTTGTGTAAGTAGCTGAAATGTTCTTTCGTCTGCTCGAAAATCGGGGAGCCACAAAGTTGTTTCGGCAGAAATCACTCCAACTAAAGTTAGTCGCGGAAAGTCTAACCCTTTTGAAACCATTTGTGTTCCTACAAGAATATCAATTTCACCTTTACCGAATTCAAGAAGTATTTTGCTTAAGGAAGACTTTCTGGAGATAGAATCGGAATCAACTCTTTTAATTTTCACACCTGGGAAATAAAATTCAAGTTCATCTTCAACGCGTTCTGTTCCGGTTCCAAAATATTTAATTGAAAGGGAACCGCAATTAGTGCAGGCGTTTGGAACTCTTTTAGTTAATCCGCAGTAATGGCATTGTAAAATATTTTGATTGATATGATAAACCATAGGCACAGAACAATTATCGCAAGTTTCAATTTCAGTACAATCTTCACAATAAATTTGAGTTGAAAAGCCTCGCCTGTTCTGAAGAATTATTACTCCTTCTTTCTTCTTTAGTCTGTCCTCAATTTTATCAAGAAGATTTTTGGAAAAAATATTTTCCATCTTCTTCTTTTTTCTTTCGATGGAAATATTTACTAAACTAATTTTGGGAAGTTTTGCATTATCGATTCTTTCAGGAAGATTAAGCAGATTATATTTTCCTGTCTTAGCGTTGTGCATGCTTTCGATTGATGGTGTTGCCGAACCCAATAAAACCGGGCAGTTATTAATCCGTGCTAAAATAATTGCTGCGTCTCTAGCATTATATTTGGGCGCTGATTCAAATTGTTTATAGCTTGCATCATGTTCTTCATCCACTACTATAATTCCAATGTTTTTTAACGGTGCAAAAAGAGCGGAACGAGCGCCTATAACTACTTTCGATTTTTCTTTCAAAATTCTTCGCCATGAATCATATCTTTCTCCTAACGACATGCGGCTGTGAATTACAGAAACTTGATTTCCAAAATTGTTATATAACCTGGATGTTATTTGCGGCGTCAAAGAAATTTCCGGAACAAGAATCATCGCTGATTTATTTAATGAGAGCGCTTTGGAAATTAATTCAATATAAACTTGTGTCTTACCGCTTCCTGTAACTCCATGAAGCAGGTGAGGCTGGAAAATTCCTTGTTCAATTTTTTCGGATATTTCGTCTACAATAATTTGCTGCTGAGGTGTGAGAATTAATTTTACATGCTCTTCTTTAAATTCTTCTGAGAATCTTCTGTCAACTTCTTTCTCAAATATTTTTACCAATCCTTTTTTCTCAAGCGATTCTATTGAAGCTTGAGATGCTTCGGTTTTTTTTAATATCTCAGCTAATGAAACTGATTTGTCTTTTTTATTTATTAACTCAAGAATAATTTTAACCTGTTTAGGCGATCTGCTTTCCAATTCGGGGAAGTAGGCATAAATTTCCGCAATTGTTTTATTAAGCTTAATAAACTTTGCCTTCTTGACTTTTACTTTAGCTTCTTCAATTTCATCAAGAATATTTAATGACCCGGATTTTTCCAAGCTTCGAAGAGTTGAATAAATATTTTTCTTCTTTACTAATTTTTGCAAATAAGAAAAATTTATTTCTTCACGTTCCGAAAGGATCTTTAAAATGTTTGCTTTGATAGAATCTTTATTCTTTTCACTTCGTAAAAGCTCGGTTGAAACATTCATGTTGCTCAAAATTT
This sequence comes from Bacteroidota bacterium, assembly GCA_023475265.1. Taxonomy (GTDB): domain Bacteria; phylum Bacteroidota; class Ignavibacteria; order Ignavibacteriales; family Ignavibacteriaceae; genus FEN-1297. Next base: position 3,767 of record JAMCWE010000202.1, on the reverse strand, counting down.
TTCTTTTTGTTTCAATCTCAGTGCCATACGGAACAGCTAGTTTAAGCGCCTCGCCTAACGAAGAAATATAATAATCAGATAACCACTCATAGAATTCTAATGTTTTTTTGTTGAAGATCGGCTCATCATCAAGGATATCAGTGATTGGTTTTATCTTATCAATATTTTGGGGAGTTGAGGTTGTATTAACAATGAAACCGGTCAGTGTTCTTTTTCCGAATGGAACCAAGGCGCGATAGCCGGTTTTTGCGAACGGTTCTAATTCCTCAGGAATTGAGTACGTGAAAACGTTACGAAAGGGAAGTGGGAAAACAATTTCTGCATACATGAAAATTTTAAATCAAATTTATAGAATTATCTATTTTCTTTTTGATTGAAATACGGAGTTAACAATCTAAAATGATCTTTACTGTTAAATGGATTAGCTAACATTGTAAATTTAAGTTCGGTAAAAGTACTATCCCAAACAATTCTTTTATAATCTTGCGATCTGATAATCTCACCGTTGGTTGCAATTACGCTGTCATCTGATTTCAGATTTATATAATGAAAACCTCCGTCGTACTTCATGCCTTCAACATTGCTGATATCGGAAAATTTATATTCTGCTTGTCCGTTTAATTTTCCGTTTTCTAAATATAATTTTCTTGATACAATATCTTTACCTTGAGATTTTTGTGCATCAACAAATTCTTTACTCTTCAGCATATACTGAAAAAGATTTTTCTTATCATCATCAAATTCTTTATTGTTTGAAGCGGTTGAACGAATATCAAACATGTTTACTGTTACTGAACCTTCATTAGGATTTGTTAATTTGACTACATAAGAAACTTTATGGAAAGTTAAACAGCCGTTAAATACAAATAATGAAATCAAAGCTGTAATTGATATTGGGACGAATAAAAACTTTTTCATATAAATTCCTTTCAAGTTAAGAAACAGCCGGTTCCAATAAAGTTAGTGTTTGTTCAAGCGAATCCAATTCTGCGTTTATGCCGAACGGAATTGTAAATTTGTTTGTTATGTGTCCGTAAGACATTCCATAAACTACAGGAATGTTTAAGGGAAATAATCGATCAAATAATACTTCCAAAACAGAAAAAGAATTACTGACACCTGATTGACTTGGCTTAGTTTTGCACCCGGAAAAAACTCCAAGCGCAATGCCTGCGGGTTTATCAAATTTTCCTGCTTCAATCATTTGAGTAATCATTCTATCTACTCTATATGGTTCTTCGTCGACTTCTTCAAGAAAAATTATTTTCCCGTTCGTATCTATATCGTAAGAAGTTCCGATTACAGAAACAACCAAAGAAAGATTTCCGCCGACTAATTTTCCTTTTGCTTTGCCGCCTCTTATTGTAACCGGTTTGTAAAGATCATCATTATTATCCTCGTGTGCATTGTAAAAAGTTAATTTATCATGAGGATAAATTAATACATCTTTAAAATAATCCAGGCTGAATTTGTTGAATGTAGAAATTCCAACAGGCCCATGAAAGCAAACTAATCCGGTTTCCTTATATATACCATAAAGAAGGGCAGTGATGTCGCTGTATCCGACTAAAATCTTTGGATTGTTTTTTATAACATTGTAATCAAGCATAGGCAAAATTCTTGTGCAGCCATAACCGCCTCTGGCAGCAACAATTCCGTTCACATCTTTTCTGGAAAACATTTCATTCACGTCTGATGCTCTTTGTTCATCGGTTCCGGCAAGATAACCGTCTCTTGCAAGAATGTTTTTTGTATAAACAATTTTAAATCCTAAGAGCTCAAGATTTTGAATGGACTCTTTCAATTCGCCTTCATCAATGAAACTTCCCGGTGCAATTAATCCGATTGTATCTCCGGATTTTAATCTTGGAGGCTTTATTATTCTTTTATCTTCTTCTAAACCAATGAGACTGTTTTGGGCAAAAGAACTAAAAGGATTAAGAACACTTAATGCTGCTGCAGTGGAAATCGTTTTTAAAAAATTTCTTCTTTGCATAATTGATGCTTAAATTAATTCCGGTTCATCAAAAAATAAATGATCGAAAGTTTCTCGACTCCGAATAATTTTATAATTCTTTCCATCGACTAAAACTTCAGCCGGTCTTCTTCTAGAATTATAATTTGACGCCATCGGCATTCCATAAGCACCGGCAGACATAATTGCTAAATATTCTCCATGATTACTTTGTGCAATTTCTCTTTTCTTGGCAAAAAAATCTCCGCTTTCACAAACAGGGCCAACAATATCAGCCACAATATCTTTTCTATTATTTTTTAGAACCACCGGTTGAATGTGGTGATAAGCTGAATAAATACTTGGCCGCAGCAAATCATTCATCGCACTATCAACGACAATAAAATTTTTATCGTGATTTTTTTTGTTATAAAGTACTTTCGTAAGTAATATTCCGCCGTTTGCTATCAAATATCTGCCCGGTTCGAAAAAAACATCACATTCTAATTTCTTTAGTAGCGGAAGAAGTGCGTTGGCAAAATCTTTTACCGCAAAAGTTTTTTCATTATTGTAAGTCGAGCCAACTCCGCCACCCATATCCAAATGTTCCAAAAATATTCCATCCGATTTTAGCTGCAAGATTAATTCCGAAAGTTTTTTTGCTGCTTCAACAAACGGTTCAACCTTGATTATTTGAGAACCGATGTGCATATCGATTCCAGTGAATTTTATGTTTTTTAAATCTTTTTGTTTTCTAAAAAGCTTTAAAGCTGTTTCGGTATCGACACCAAATTTATTCTCGGCAAGTCCGGTAGAAATATACGGATGAGTTTGAGCATCTACATCCGGATTAACCCGGATTGCAACTCTTGCTGTTTTATTTAATGAAGCAGCAATTTCATTAATCAGAAAAATTTCCTCTTCGGATTCTGCTTTTATCATCAGCAGATCTTTTTCAATCGCTAATTTAATTTCTTCAGAAGTTTTACCTACGCCGGACATAATAATTTTCTGCGGATCAACGCCAACTTTTAGAGCTCTTAATAATTCACCTTCGGAATTTACATCTACTCCGCTTCCAATATCTGTAAATGTTTTAATTACACTCAAGTTAAAATTAGATTTGCATGCATAAAATATAGTATGCTTAATTTCTTTAAATGCTTCATCGAATTCTTTATATCGATCAATAAAATAATTTTTGCTGTAAATGTATGCCGGAGAACCAATATCTTCCGCAATTTCTTGGACTGGTAATTCTTCGCAGTAAAGCTGGTTGTTTTTATAATGAAAGTAATCTGGTTCAAAATATTCCATTTGTATTTTCAATTTTCTGTTTAATGATTTGTAAAAATAATGAAAAAATCTTTTTAATCTTAATGAATGTACTGGAAATGAGATTTGAGTTAATAAACATTCTAATGCAGATGCAAGGGAAGGGGGTAATGTTAGTCAAGTTTTAGTGAATTCGACCTACTTTGTGAAAATATTTTTTTCATTCCATCACGGTGGAATTTCTGTCATTGGATTTTATTATTCCCTTGACTCTTTACTTATTAAAGATGTTATATGCAATATGCTACGATAGTTATTATTAGAATTAATTATTAAAATGACCATAGTTGTTTATTCTTCCAAGCTTAAACCGGATTTAACCCACTTGACGATATCTTCACCGCCAAGAATATCTTTAATAAGTTTTCTACTCTTTAGTAATTCTGTGCCATATTTAGCTTTTTCAAATGATTCTGTATAAATAAGAATGTGTGGAAATCCAGGCATTTCTGTTTTATTAAGATTTGCTAAAGCCAGT
>JAMCWE010000168.1 GCA_023475265.1 Bacteroidota bacterium | reverse complement strand
TTAATTAGAAAGGTTGGCAAAACCTATAAATATTACGTAACAGAATTTGGAAGACAAGTAATAATCACATGTTTGAAGTTGAAGAATTTAGTGATTATACCAAGCCTCAATTTTGTTAACGCCTAATCTATTTCTTGCCAGTTTTGGTTTTAATTTTATTGATAAGGTACTAATAGAAAATTTCCAAGAAATCCTAAACCTAAAAGGCATTATTATATGGCGTACAAACCTATATCGTAGAGATGATTCATGCTTAACTTAATGACATTGCTTTGGAAGAGAAGGGTTGGGATGAGTTTCATAAAGCTCAAAGAAGATTAAAATATTTCATTTTTTGTTAACGATTTATTGATTTTAAAATTATTTCGGAAGCTATGAATCCATTAAAGAAAAGCTGGCCTGAACATTAAAATCTAAAATTATTTTTCTATTTTAACAATTATCAAACTAAGTTTTAAATAACGGCAAATAATTTAGAAAAAAATAATTTCATTTTATGAAAAACTTACACAGATGCGGATGGTCAAACAGGGACCAATTATATATTGAATATCATGATGAAGAATGGGGCGTTCCGGTTCATGATGACAGGCTGCTTTTTGAATTTTTAATTCTTGAAGGAATGCAGGCCGGATTAAGTTGGTTTACAATTTTAAAGAAGCGGACAAATTTCAGAAAAGCATTCGATAATTTTAATTTCAAAAAGGTCGCAGCTTACGATAAGAAAAAAATAAATGAGCTGATGAAAAATGAAGGTATCATTCGCAATAGCTTGAAGATAAACGCGGCAATTCAAAATGCTAAATCGTTTATAGAAATTCAAAAAGAGTTCGGTAGTTTTGATAAATACATCTGGCAGTTTACCGGCGGGACGACTAAAAAAAATTCATGGAAAGAGCTCAAGCAAGTTCCAGCTACTACAGAAGAAAGCGACGCGATAAGTAAAGATTTGAAGAAGAGAGGTTTTAATTTTGTCGGCTCAACAATTTGTTATTCGTTTATGCAAGCTGTCGGAATGGTGAACGATCATACTATCGAGTGCTTTCGCTATAAAGAATTGATGTAATTCAAAATACTTGTCATAATCTTATTTTAATTTTAATTTAGATTATAAAAATATGCGAGGAAAAAATGATTAGTAAGGATTTGCTTGATATACTTTGCTGCCCGGAAACGAAAGCCGATCTTGTTTTGGATGGAAACACATTAGTTTCGGTTGATAAAAACACTCGCCGCAGATACCGTATTGAAGATGATATTCCAATTATGCTGATTGAAGAGTCCGAACAGCTTAGTATAGAAGAGTGGAAATCCATTATGCTGAAGCACGGTAGAAAAGTCGATTAAAATTTTATGGATCCAATTAATATAATTGTCGGGTTAAATATCATTGCAACTTTTGGAGCGAATGTCGGCGGCGCAAAAAAAGGTGTTCGATCTTCTATTATCGCCTCAAAAGAAAAACCCAAAACTTATCTTCAAACTTTACCGCTAATTTTATCTACTTTAACGCTGGTTGTTCTGATCATTTCAATTTTTCAAGTAGGTACATTTAGTTATAAAAATTTTCCCGATAATATCCGGATTATTGGTTTGGCAATTTATGTATTTTTTTCATGGCTTCAGATTTGGTCGTACAAATCGTTGGGTGAAAGTTATTCCCAGGAAATTTTAATTTTTAAAAATCACAAATTAATAATGAAAGGCCCATTTAAGTTTATTCGGCATCCGCAATATCTTTCACAAATTTTGGCTGATGCTGGCGGAGCAATTGCAACTTTAAGTTACATTTTAATTCCGCTAATAATAATTGAAATCCCTTTCCTAATTTTGCGCGCACGGCTTGAAGAGAAACTGCTTGAAAAAAATTTCAAGGAAATGTTTCTATCATATAAAAAGAAGACCGGTTTTATGATTCCATTTGTCGGCTGATTATTTATAGCTAAAAATTTTAAGATGAAAAAATATTTTTTGTTTGTTCTCATATATTTAATCAACATTTCTATAAACGCACAATCAATAACCAACCTTACAGTCGTCTCCGGTGAAAAAAGATATTACATTCATGTTTATGACCGTGAAGGGATGATTTATTTTTCAATTAAAAATTTTGCGGATGCTCTTTCAATTGATTATTCATATAATTCTGAAACCGAAAAGATTCAATTAAAATTTCCGGATAATAATCTTTATATAACTGCTAAAGATCCATTCATGGTCCTTCAAAAAAAGGATAAAAGTCACACTGATGTAATTCAACTTCCGACATCAACTTATTTATTGGAAAATCAAATTTATATCCCGCTAAAATATTCTCTCGAAACTTTGCAAAAAGCATCCGGAATGAATTTGGTTTTTCAGCCTCCCAATATTTTAATTGTTAAAACTGAAAAACCAATGACCAATATTATTACGGATGGATCGGCTTCTAATTCTTCTTTTGATATAACCGGCTTTTCTTTGGATGAAAAAGCAAACGGAACTTTGGTAAGAATAAATTCTAAGAAAAGAATTCCTTCTTATAATAGCTCTTACAAAAACGGCATACTCACTTTCATTTTTAGAAAAGCTCATGTAGATGCCGCAAAGTTATATAAACGAAATGGTGAAGGTTTAATAAAATGGATTCAGGCAAAAAATGTTAAATCAGATGCCGAAATACAATTCGGAGTTGGAAAAGAATATACATCGAATGAAGTACTGAATGTAAATAACAGCAATGATTTGCTGATCGCTCTTTACAACAAAGTTTTTGAGAACCACGCTGTAAAGAAAAAAGAAAAAGCTAAATGGGATTTTAATGTAATTGTTATCGATGCAGGGCACGGCGGAAAAGATACCGGTACGCTTGGAGTAAATGGCATTGAAGAAAAAAATATAAATCTGGCTATTGCGCTTAAGCTTGGTAAAGATATTGAGCAGCAGATGAAAGATGTGAAAGTTGTTTACACACGAAAGACAGATAAGTTTATAGAATTATACCGGCGAGGACAAATTGCCAATGAAGCCGGCGGTAATCTTTTTATTTCGATTCACTGCAACGCAACACCCAAAAAGCCGAGCGATGCAAATGGGTTTGAAGTTTATCTCCTTCGTCCAGGAAGAACAAAAGAGGCAATCGATATTGCAGAACGCGAAAACAGCGTTATAAAATATGAAGATAATCCTGCGCGTTATAAAAAGCTTACCGATGAAAATTTTATTCTTGTCAGCATGGCTCAATCATCTTACATGAGATATTCAGAAAAGTTTGCCGAAATTTTGGATAAAGAATTCAGCAAAGATATTGGAATTGAAGCGCGCGGAGTTAAGCAGGCGGGTTTTTATGTTTTAGTCGGTGCTTCAATGCCAAGCGTATTAATTGAAACCGGATTTTTATCAAACCGACATGATGCTTTATATCTCAACAGTTCAAAAGGACAGGCACAAATTGCAGAAGCAATTTTGCGAGCAATAAAAAAATTCAAAGAAGTTTATGAGCAAAATATTGAAGCCGAGTAATTAACTTCCTGAAATCTCTTCCCAAATTCTTGCCAATCATCACAGAATTAAACCTGCCAAATATTTTTAGAAGACAAATCTTGACTAATCCATTTTCTTGCTATAAGTTTGGAAACCCAAAAAACAATATTGGTTTCCTAAGTAGAAATATCTAGAAAAATTTGTTTTACGGGTATATTTTTTTAGAAATTAGGAAACCGGGTAAACAAAAATCGTTTTTAATTAGGTGTAAAAAATGCCGGAAGATAAAGAATTAAAAGATAGAATTTTAGCCAAAGCGGAAGAAATGTTTCTTCAATTTGGCTACTCAAAAGTTACGATGGAAGAAATTGCATCCGGATTAGGGATGAGCAAGAAAACACTTTATAAATATTTTCCGAGCAAAGAAAGTTTGATACGGGAGCTTTTATACAACAGACGATGTGAAGAGGAAGAGCAAATTAATTCAATCTGGGCAGAAGAAGGTTTGGATTTTGTCGGCAAATTAAAAAAGATGATGGATTTTATCGGCAGAAGATCTACAAAAATTAGAGGGCCGCTTTTTGAAGACCTTCAAAAAAATATTCCGGATATATGGAATGAGATTCATGACATTAAAAAGATGAAAGGTCTTGAAAAAGCGACTAAACTTTTCAATGCTGGAGTCGAAACAGGAATTTTCCGAAACGATATAGAGCGGGATATTATAATACTTATTTATTCAAATGCTGTTCAAGGAATAATTAATCCTGAAACTTTATCGCAATTGCCGATTTCCGGTAATCAAGCGATTGAAATGATATTCAAAGTTTTATTCGAAGGAATTTTGACTGAAGAAGGCAGGGCAAAATATATTTCTTATGATCGCAAAGAAAATCAATCAGTTCCAAAATAGATCGGAAGAAAATTACAAATATTATAAACGGAGTTGAGTTAAAATTTTACCGGCAATATTCTTGGTTCTGCCGATTTATTATTTCATAACCGGTAAATGAAAAATAATTTTGGCGTAAAAATTTATTTTAGAAAAAATTTATGAAACTACAAAAGAAATTAATATACCAGAAGACAACCGATATAAGGAGAAACATGTTGTTAAGTATCAGAAAAAATATCGTCCCAATAATTTTGATTGTACTTTTCTTTACAACTTTAAGTTCAGCGCAAAATCAACGGAGCCTTACGCTGAATGAATGTATTAAGATCGGTCTTGAAAACAGCAATACACTTCATTCATCAAAAATGAAAATTGTTTCGTCGGAAGCGCAATTAAGCCAGGTAAATGCTTCTCATTTACCATCGCTTTCATTAAGCGCTTCCTATACTCGCCTAAGCGAAGTAAATCCATTTGAAGTAAATACACCTTTTGGAAACTTTGTAATATCACCTTCAATATTTGATAATTATAATGCTAAGCTGTCTTTACAGCAGCCGCTGTTTACGGGCTTCAAACTATCAAGCAGTTCAGATATTGCAAAGTATAATTCGCTTGCCGTAAAACAAGATTATAATAAAGATGAGCAGGATGTCATTTACAATGTAAAAAATGCTTATTGGAATTTATTTCTTGCAGGTAAATTTAAAGAAGCTGTTGATGAAAATGTTCAGCAAGTAAAAGCTCACCTTGAAGATATTCAAAATTTTTACAAGCAAGGAATAGCTACAAAAAATGAAGTGCTGAAAGTTGAAGTACAATTATCGCAAGCACAGCTGAACCAAATTGATGCAAATAATTCTGTTAAACTTGCCGTAGTCAATCTTGATAATGTAATGAACGTTCCGCTTACGACGGATGTTCAGGTTCAGAAGGATATTAAAATTGAAAATGAAAATATTGATGAGCTCGATCAATTAATTTCTAAAGCGATAAAAAATCGTCCGGAAATTAAATCAATGCAGTATCGGGTAGATGCAAGCAAAAGTGGAATAACATTGGCTGAATCAGATTGGTATCCTCAAGTATTTTTGTCCGGCGAATATCTTTACGCAAAGCCGAACCAAAGAATTTTGCCGACACATAATAGATTTGACGGCACATGGGATGTTACTTTGGGGCTTTCGTTTAATCTTTGGAATTGGGGCGCAACCAAGGATCAAACAACTCAAGCAGAAACACAATATGAACAGGTGAAAGACACATATAAAACTTTACAAGACGGCGTTACTCTTGAGGTTACGCAAAATTATTACAACTTGATTAAAGCTAAAGAAAAAGTTTTTGTAACTGATCAAGCTGTCAACCAGGCAGAAGAAAATTATCGAGTTACAGATGAAAGATTTAAGCAAGGACTAACATTGAATTCTGAATTACTCGATGCGGAAACAGCATTGATGCAAGCAAGAACAAATCATGCACAAGCAATTGTTGATTATGAATTAGCTAAAGCTCAGCTTGAAAGATCAACAGGCGGAAAAAAGAATTAATAATTTGAGGTAAAAAAATGACAAAGAAAATTAAATATTCAGTTATAGTTATTGCGGGCTTTATTTTGATCGTTGCAATTCTTCTCCACAACCGATCAAAAATAAGAGCCGCAGAAAATGTTGAAACGGTAGACGCATATCCGGTCAACGTTGATACAGTAAATTTAAAGCAGATGACAGATCATCTTAATTTGGTTGGAACAATTCAGGCAAATAACGATGTTCCGATTGTTTCTGAGGCGCAAGGAAAAGTTACCGGCGTGTTTGCCCAGGTTGGTGATTATAAAAAAGCTGGTTCAATTTTAATTCAGATTGAAGATGATCTTGAAAAAGCTGCTTATAAAACTGCCGAAGTAAATTATAATAAAGCTCAAAAAGATTTGGAAAGATACCAGGCGCTTTTCCAGGAAAAATCAGCGACTGACTCTCAACTTGAAACTGCCAAGCTTGCATTACAATCCGCTGAAGCCCAGTACATCAGCTCTAAAAAAGCATATGAAGATACAAAGATAGTAACTCCAATTTCCGGAATAGTAACTTCACGAAATGTTGATTTGGGAAATTACGTTCCGAATCACTCAACCGTTGCTGAAGTTGTTGATATTGCAACATTAAAAGCTATTATAAATGTTTCCGAGCAGGATGTTTTTAATTTGAAAGTTGGAGATAAAGTTCAAATTACAACTGATGTTTATCCCGGAATAACTTTTGAAGGAAGAATAAAAACAATTTCTGATAAAGGAGATGCAGCCCATACTTATCCGGTTGAAGTCGATTTATCAAACAGCAAAGAGCATCCGTTAAAAGCAGGAATGTTCGGTCATATAATTTTCACTTCGGTTTCAAAAACAAAATCACTAGTGATTCCGCGTGATGCTTTACTAGGGAGTGTGAAAGATGCTCAAGTTTATGTTGTTGAAAACGGCGCTGTAAAATTACGAAATCTTGTAATCGGTAATTCTTCAAATAATTATTTAGAAGTTTTGTCCGGTTTGAAAGATGGAGATATCGTTGTAGTCAACGGTCAAAACAATTTGAAAGAAAATTTCAAAGTTAAGATTATTAGATAGAAACCGGAATGAAAATTAAATGAGAAAAGTTTTAGGAGATTTAAGATGACAATTACAGAGCTATCGATTAAACGGCCGACGCTGGTTGTTGTTGTGTTCTCTGCATTAATTTTGCTGGGACTCTACA
>JAMCWE010000087.1 GCA_023475265.1 Bacteroidota bacterium | reverse complement strand
TTAATTAGAAAGGTTGGCAAAACCTATAAATATTACGTAACAGAATTTGGAAGACAAGTAATAATCACATGTTTGAAGTTGAAGAATTTAGTGATTATACCAAGCCTCAATTTTGTTAACGCCTAATCTATTTCTTGCCAGTTTTGGTTTTAATTTTATTGATAAGGTACTAAGGAAAGGAAAATTAAAAACTTGGGAATAATTATATCAGGCTAATTACTTAAAGTATAAAACAAATTACTATTTGGTTAGAACCATTTTCTTAATATCCCTGTAATTTCCCGCAAATAGCGCGTAAAAATATACTCCGCTTGATAATTTTCCAATTTTGTCTTTTGATGGAAAAGAAACTCGATATGTTCCCGATGATTGGTTGACATTTACTAAAACATCAACTTCACTTCCTAGAATATTATAAATTATTAACTTAACCGGTATATAACCTTTGTATTGCACCGGGATTGTATATTCTATTGTTGTAGCGGGATTAAAAGGATTAGGATAATTTTGCTCAAGGCTAAATGTCTTCGGCTTAGTTAAATCAATTGAGTCCATTATAGAAATATCTTTTAGGATGAAATTATTCGGATCGAAATCAATATAATTAGGTTCACCATTAATGCTAATATCAATTTTTTGATCTTGTTGATCATTTAAAACTGTTACAATTGTATCTCCAACAGAAGTTGATATTTTTATTTGAATCGGCATTGTGAAAAATAGAGGATTGGAATTATCAGTTTGACTTATATTTAATGTAACATCATAAACATTATTACCAATTAAATGCGAGTTCCAGCTAACCTGGTAATGCGGATAATTTTCACCGTAAATCCATTCGTTAAAAAAGTAGCTTAAGCTTGATCCGTAAATTTTTTCTGCAACTGATTCAAAGTCTGAAGTTGCAGCTACATTATAAGCTAAACCTGGATAAGAAGCATAAGATCTAAGTATTTTGAAAAAAGTTGAATCGCCGACAATTCCTCTAAGCATGTGAAGAACTACAGCTCCTTTTGCATATGTTCGTGAATAATCAAAAATATTATCAACTGAAGAAATATCCTGAACGTAAATTGAACCTACAGCATTTCTTGCAGCTTGCATGTCTTGCGAGATCATTTGGTTATAAACATTTTCTCCCTGAGTTGTTCCGAAGTAAATTGCTTCTGAATATGTTGCAAATCCTTCGTTCAGCCAGATGTCCTGCCAATCTTTGCATGTAACCATATCACCAAACCATTGATGTGCAAGCTCATGCGCTTCAAGGTCTTCATCAAAATCACCAAGCGAAGTAATTGTTTGATGTTCCATTCCGCCGCCCCATCCAAATTGAGCCTGCCCGTATTTTTCCCGGAGAAACGGATACTGACCGTAATAATCGGAATAAATCTTAATCATATTTGGAACTTTATCAATTGTATATTTTGAAGAAGAAAAATCTTCCGGGTAAACATAATTTGTTATAGGCATAGAATCGGAAACCGAATAATCATAATAATTTTTATAAACAGTATAATTTGAAATTGCAATTGAAATTAAATATTGAGCAATTGGATAACTGTTTTTCCATTCAAATGTATGAGTCCCGTTTCCGTTATCTACTACCGTTTGCAAAATTCCATTTGAAGCTGCTGTTAAACTTTTATCACACGTAATCCAGACATCGGATGAATCGGCTTTGTCTGCCGGTGTATCTTTGCAAGGCCACCAATCGCTTGCGCCGTAAGGTTCGCTTAAAGACCAGATAGCCGGGCTTCCGGCATGGCTTCCGAAAGCAAAGCTGCCAAACCCGCTCGAACCTGGCACACCTTCATAATAAATTACTACTGAAAAAATTTCTCCGGCATTATAATTTTTGTCTAAAGCAATATTCAGCTTTGCATTTGAATGTATGAATGTAAGCTTTTTCCCGTTTGATAAAATTGAATCGATTGTGAAAGCATTTTGCAAATCTAAAAAAAATGAATTCAATCCTGACAAATTACTTTTTGCATTAACTGTTACTATGCCTTTCAAATAATTTGGGGAATAGGTTAAAGTTAAGTTCAGCTTATAATAAGTAACATCAATTGTAGAATCTCCCGGATAAAGTACTTTTGAAATTTTCATCAAGTCGGAATATTTATGTACTCCGGATTTTATTTTTGACTCAGTTAAGCTTTGTGCAATTGAATATTGACAGAATGATAAAAGGAGAAAGATCAATGAAGCTTTACTAAAGAAAAACTTTCTGTTCAATTTATTTATAAGAAAAATTTGTTATTGATAAATAAAATTTTGATTTAGATTTCATTATGAACTTAGCTACTCGAAATGAATTTTACAAAGACGATGCTCACAAATAGTTTCATTCAAAATATTTTTCTTAATTCACTTCCTGAATTCTGCATATCGGTCTAAAGCTGCAGTAGCGGCAGATTTTATTCTCTCTGTCTTTTAAAGTAGAAAGATTAAATTTACCTTCAGCAATTTCTTTTACATATTTTTTTATTGCACTAAGACAAATTTCAATGAGCTCATTATTTGCTTCAATAAGCTTTTCAGAGCTCATATTTTTTCTTACTGCCAATTGCGATATAATTTTCTTTCCGAATTCTTTGTTATCAAACTTCAGCGAATATATTTCCGAACCGGCTGGTTCAAGCTCTTTGTCAAGCTGTGCTTTTATCATTTCTTTTGCAGCAAACAAATATAAGGGAAGCTGCAGAGAAAGTCCTTCAATTAAATCAAGCGAAGTTGGTTTCTTTCCGCTTAATTTATAGTCAACTACTTTAAAATTTTTATTGTCTGAATCAATATCAATCCGGTCAATTTTCCCTCTTACGCTTACGCTGCCGACTTGCATTTTTTTTGTTGAAGATAATTCTTCATTATCATCACTGATATTTCCAAACCCAAATTCAAAATATTGCGGGATGTAGCCGTCCGCGTTTTCTCTTTCGTATGTTAGAAATTTATGGAGAATCGAATTCTTCCTATCACCATTTATTCCTAAGATTTTTTCTTTCTCATAAAAAGTTAAAGGTGAATTGAAATTTGCTTTATCAATAATATCGCCGGCAATATCGAAGATTAATTTTTCAGCATATTTAAATTGATCATCGCTCGCTTTTGAAAGAACAATTCCTTCCGATCTTATTTTCTTATAAAATGAAAAGAGGATATCATGCAGTATGCTGCCCATTTCCAGCGCTTCAATATCTTCTGTTGGTTCTTTCATTGGCTCAAGTTTTAATATTCTTTCGGCAAGATATTTATAAGGACATTTTGCATATGTCTCCAGCTGTGAAATTGAATATTCTTTCGATTCAAATTCATTTAGTTTTTCTTTTGTTTCATTGGAAAGGTTCTCACCTATATAGCCGGTATATTCGGATTTACCGAATGGTTGGCTCAATCGAAGTTCATTTACTTCAATTGCTTTTTTGATTTCGGATAAATCTATTCCCTCATCCGCTTCACTTAATTCTTCTGAAATATTTCCACATTTAGTTTGCCCAAGATAAATTAATAATTCTTCTTTTGAATAAATCGAATCGGAATAGTCCTTTTCATTTTTAACTGTCACATCAAATAATTCCGTGAACTCGCTTGAAATATTAGATTCAATCAGTTCTTTTTTATCTTCCTGCAAAGGGTAAGTTAAATAAAGATGCTTTTCCCATGAACAGAGCGATTGATAAAATCTATATCTTTCCTCGGTTTGATGATTCATTTCATTTCTTGAAAAAGAACCTGAGAAAAATATTTCCGGTGAATACCGCGTTGGCAAGTCTCCATCGCATAGACCTGAAATAAATAAGTGATCAAACTTTAAACCGCGGATTTCATTTAACGTGGTTATTTGAACACCGTAATTTGATTTTTCTTTTATATTAAAACGCGACGATGAAATTGCCGTCCGAAGATTATTCATAAAAAATAATAATGGGAATTTTTTATTGCGTCCGAATTCCAGTTTAAAGAGTTCAAAAATTTCATCTAATAAATCTAAGAAGGTAGTAATCCCCTTTATATTTTCCTCGGCCGTTCCGCTTAAATCATTTATTAAATTTGAAGGAAGCTGCAAAGTAAATATTAAATTATTTAAATTATTTTTGAATTCATCTATTGTCTGCATCTTATTAAAAGCAGAAAGATGATTGAATAATTTTTTAATGTCCGATAATGCATTCTTGTAAACTTCTTTTTTTATTACAACAAAATTATTTTCATCTTCATTTTTATCATCAGCATTTGTTATTGCATCTTGAATTGTGTCCACCCAGTTATTGTATCCGGAAATTATTTTCAGATTTATCGATACTTTCAGAAGGTTGGATGTATCAATATTCTTCAGCTTAAAGTAGCCGCCGCTTAATGCACGGAAAATATTCTTATAATAAAAATCATTTTCTAAAATTTCTAAAAAATTTATTACCGAAATTACCGGAGAAGATGAGCTCAGCGAAATTCTATCGGTTAAATTAAAAGGCAAATTATAAACCTGGAAGATATCTCTGACAATTGGTGAATACTTTTGTATTAAATTAAACGCGACACAAATTTTGTGCGGCTCTACTTTGTCTACAGTAATAAGTTTTTTTATTTCTTTCGCAGCAAATTCTATTTCCTTCTCTCTTGTCACTCCGGATATTTTAGTTATTGAATCCTTAAAATCAATAATTTTAGATTTGCTTGCTTTTTTGAACAAGCTTTCTTTTACAATAGCTTGAAACTTATTTCGGGCTGAAGAAGAATCATCTTTTATTGAAGAAAAATTTTTCTTAATTAACTTGCCGTAGCATTTATCCAGGTGCGAAAAGATTATTGAATTGTTAGAGAAATAATCAAAAGAAATATAAAGCTCGCAGTTTTTAATTTGCGATGTAAAATCTATAATTTCAATTTCAGGTGAAGTAAACTCATCGAAACCATTAATTACAACCATGTTTACTTCGGGATAAAGTTTCCGAAAATTCTTTTCAATAGGTTCGATATTATTTTGAATCAATTCATTATAAATGTCGCCGATTTCCTTTGCATTTAGCTGCTTACATTTATTCAAATATATTTCATAAATATTTGCGATATCTTCCGCTTTAATTTTTTCAGATCCGGATAATTCTTCAGCTTCAGCTCTAAGCAGAAGTGGCGTTATTCCCTGCTTTTTATATTCCGAAATTACGTTTTTAATTCTAATAATTGTTCCTTGAGGAATTTCTTTTTTATAAACCGAAAAATATTTCAAATTTGATTCGAGAAAGCTTTGCTTCAGCAAAACTATTGAAGCGGCTTCGCTTAATATTCTTCCCTTTGAATTTCCATTTACGAAAAGCAAATTAGTCGAGAAGGTTCCGATGGTTTCCAAGTTTATCTTACCGGTTGCCTGGCCAGGCGCAAGCGAAATCATTTCTCTTTTAAGTGATCTGATTTTTCTATTAGTCGGAACAATTAATAAAAGTTCATTCAATTGTCCTGCTTTAATCTTTTTGTCGATCAAAGAATCAAGGTCAATTGATTTCCTTTTTACTTTTGATAAAATCATTTTTTGTTTCTCAGAATTAAATCCCGGTAAGAATTTCTAATTTCATCGTATTCACTTAGCTGAAGCAATTCAATAATTTTACCAAATCTTTTTTTTGCATCTAACTTACCTTTTATTACCAGGGTTTCAAGTTCTAAAAAATATCCTAAATTTTTCACGGTATCCAGATGGACGCGGGTGTTGTCAAACATATAAAGTATTCTCTTTTTCTGAACAACAGCTTCTGCTGGAAAAATTCCTTCAAAAAAATTCTCAGCTTTACCGTCTGAAATCTTCAACAAATGATAATCAGAAAATCTATCTTTGTCTTTTTCGTTTCTTACATATTTTATAACACTTTGCTGCCCGTTTTCTACCCGAAGTTTTAATAATCCGGTTCCGGTTTTATAATAAACATCTTTCTGATTCAAAGTTCTAATGAATTTTGCATTTATCTTTTTTAATAAGCCCTTGGTTCTGTTGAATGATTCTAATTTAATTTTTAATTCAAGATTTGTCGGCATAAATTCTAATTCCTCTTAATCTATATTTTGAAATTGTTATAAGATTAATAAAATACTATTAATTATTTATTTCATGGTTTCCTAAATATTAGTAAAACTTCCTTACCCTTTCTTGGTTTTATTGAATTTATATTTTTAGAAAAATATTCCAGCTTAAGATATTTAGAAGTCTCTTTGTAAAATTCTTTTTCATTTACACTAAACGGCGGCCCTCCTTTTCTTTCATCTGTTGGGAAAAGTAAAATTATAAACTTTCCTCCCGGCTTAATTAATGAACTAATTATTTCTAAATATTCCTTCCTTCTTTCAATATTTATAGCGCAAAATGTTACATAATCAAAAACAGTATCAAAACTTTCTTGATAATTTTCATCAAGTTCAAAAATATCGCTTTGTAAAAAGGACATTTCGACTTCTTCCTGTTTTTCTAAATCTTTTGAAATTGAAATTGCATTAGGCGAGAAATCAAGAGCAGTAACTTCATAGCCGGATTTAGCCGCGAATATTGCGTCATATCCTTTACCGCTTCCTACAACTAAAAGTTTGCAAGGATGAATTAATTTTCCCAGAACTATTAATTCTTTCCAAACCGGAGTTGGTGATTTTAAATCCCAGTTGGCTTCATCATTGATATATTTTTCATCCCAAAAAAATGGCTTATCTATTGTGGTGAGCATAAATACTTGATAAATTAAGATGTTGAAATTATTTTATGATTAGTTATTTTAAAATTATGAAAACTAAATTATTACTTTTATCGGCAATATTACTAATTCCGTTCCTAAATGTAAAACCACAGGGAATCGGAGAATTAGCTCCCGCCAAGCCGTCGGAAAAATTTCCTAATAATGCTTGGGGAATTGATATAATGTTTAGTGAAGGCGGTTTTGGTTTAGGAACATTTTATCGGCGTCAATTATCGGAACTAATTACCGGCTTTGTAGATTTTTCAATTTCTGAAGCGCAAGATCCCAGGGAATTTACTTTCGTTGATTATTGGGGAAATACTTATACTGCAGGTAAAATAAACAGAGCTTTTCTATTGCCGGTAAACTTTGGAATGCAATACCGGCTCTTTGAAAATGTTATTTACGACAACCTTAGGCCTTATATTAATTTCGGTGTTGGCCCCACTGTTGTTGTTACAGATCCTGCTGATCAGGAATACTTCAGCGCTTTGAAAAATGCTCACTCACAAGTTACTCTTGGCGGATATATCGGCTTCGGCGCTAACTTTGGTTTGGATAAATCCAATCTTGTCGGCATCAACTTACGTTATTATATGATTCATCTTTTTAATCAAGGCATAGAAATTCTTCAAGGCAGAAATGAAAAAGACCTTGGCGGATTTTATATAACATTAAACCTTGGTACAATGTATTGAAATCTGCCGTTCCTAATTTCGATGGATTTAAACCTAATACATTTAAATTCCTATCCGATCTTGAGAAAGATAAAAATAATAATACTTCCTGGTTTGCAGTAAACCGCAGTCGATATGAAAACTTTTTAGTATTGCCCGCAAAATCTTTCGTCTTTTCAATCGGCCAATTTTTTAATCACCTAAATCCTTCAATCAGAACAGAGCCGAAGTTTAATGAAACTTTAATGCGAATTAATAAAGATATGAGATTTGCAAAAGGCGGGCCTTATAGAAGTTATTTCCTTATTCACTTCGGAAGATTTAAAATGGATAGTGAATTTTTTGTGTACCTTGATAGCAGCGGAATTGAATATGGGATTTTTCTGAATAACACAGCCGGAGAAAATCTATTCTTTAGTCAAAATCTTTCAACTCACAAACCAGACTTATTTGAATGCTGTAAAAGATTTAAAATAAATAACAAGTTTGGTTTGTATGAATTGAATAAAGGTTCGGATAATTCTATTCCAAGATTTAATATCCAAAAAAATTTCGACGACTTAGTAAAAATGAAATATATTATCATTCAAAAAAAGATTGATCTTAAAAGCAAATTAATTTATTCGGATAACTTTTTGACCGAAGCAATAAAAACATTTTCTAACCTTTACGCATTATATTGCTTTGCAATTTCTTCCAATCCCTTAAAGCTAATCGAAGATTTTGATGATAGACTCGGCGTAGCGGTTTAATCTTTTTTAGTTTGAATTACGAAAATGAATTTTAATGGCGCGCCCAAAATTAAAAATTCAAAGAAGAGAAATTAATTTCTCCATTTAATTGTGCATCCTAAGGAATAAGTTTCCGGGATGGATATTTCTTTGCCTGCTAACGTTTCTTCAATTGCATTTTTCAGGTATTGTTTCTTTACTTTATTTTCTTCCAGCCAGTTATCATCAATCTTACCGTGATAAACTAAAATTCTTTCGCTGTCGAAAAGAAAAATTTCCGGAGTGTGTGTAGCTCCAAACGCATTTGCAATACTTTGATCATCATCCCTCAAATATGGAAAATTATATTCTTTTTCTTTTGCTCTATCAATCATCCCTTCAAATGAATCTTCTTCATATTGCGAATCATCATTAGAATTGATAGCTATGATCTGTAATGATTTTTCGAAATATTTTTTTTGTAATGAAATGATTCGATCTTCGTAGGCTTGTACATAAGGGCAATGGTTGCAGCTGAAAATTACAACCAACGCTTTTTTACCGGTAAAAGATTTCAGATTATAATTTTTTAAATCGACGCCCTTCAAATTAAAGTCAGGGCATTTAGAACCAATACTTAATGTATCTATTTTCATTTTTAATTCCCGCTTTGCATCAGAATTCAATTGTAAATAAATTAGATACCGTTGATTTTGGTTGTATTATGATCAAACATCTAATTTTATTTATTGCAATCTTAAGTGAACTAATAATGGCACAAGATATTGAATTTGCTAATAATCTTTATTTTAAATATCAGAATTATAAAGAACAAACTCTAATTTCAAGAAGATTTAAACTTTCGGATATTTTACCATTAATTGATCGACTAAAAGATAAGAATATTTTTTCCGTGAATAAAGTGGGAGAATCTTCTCAAAAAAGACCTATCTTTTTAATTACTGCGGGAAAAGGAAAAACAAAAATTTTTCTTTGGTCTCAAATGCACGGGGATGAATCAACTGCAACTGGAGCTATCTTTGACATATTCAATTTTTTAACCGGTAACGATGAGTTCAATGATTTTCGAAATGAATTATTGAATAAAGCTACAATCTATTTTATGCCTATGGTAAACCCCGATGGTGCGGAAGTTTTCCAAAGAAGAAATAATTTCGAGATTGATATCAATAGAGATGCAGTCTCTCAACAAACGCCCGAAGGACGAGTTCTTAAAGAAACTTTTGACAGTTTAAAAGCTAATTTCGGTTTCAATCTTCATGATCAAAGTATTTTATATTCTGCTGGTCATACTTTTAAATCTGCTGTACTTTCCTTTCTAGCGCCCGCAGAAAATTTTGAAAAAACTATAAGTGAAGTTCGATCGAATGCTATGAAGCTGATTGGTCATTTGAATAATGTATTGTCAAATTTAATTCCTGGACATTTAGCAAAATATTCTGATGACTTTGAGCCGAGAGCTTTTGGTGATAATTTTCAGAAATGGGGCACAAGTACAATTCTAATAGAATCCGGCGGCTGGAAAAATGATCCTGAAAAACAATTCATTCGAAAATTAAATTTCATTGCATTGTTAAGTGCGTTCAAAAGCATTGCCGATAAAAGTTACAAATCGGAGCCGTTAGAAACGTATGAAAACATTCCCTTCAATGAAGAAGATTTGATGAACTTAGTTATACGAAATGTTTTATTTAAGAAAAACGGAACTGAGTACAAGGTTGATATAGGAATAACTAGAACTGAAATAAATTGCAATGGTTCAAATGATTTTTATTATAAATCGGCAATTGAAGATATCGGAGACTTATCAACATTCTTTGGATATGAAGATTATAATTTTGATGGAATGGAAATATCCTTAGGAAAAACTTTTCCCCAAAAGTTTTATTCGATTTCTGAAATTGAAAGCTTAAACTTTAAGCAGCTTTATGAAGATGGTTATACAAATGTTTTTATTGATTCATCTTCTTTCAATGAAAACTTTACAACTTTGCCTATAAATATTACTCATAAAATAGAAAAAGATAGTGGTAACAATTTGAAAATTGATGATATTCCCAATTTCATCATAAAGAAAAACGGACACGTAAAATATTCTGTTATTAACGGATTTCTTATTGATGTTGAAAGCATCCCTTCAAAATTTATGAATGGAGTGATTCTAGAATAAATTAATATCCCTTTTATTAAATGCCACCAATTATTTCTTTTTTTCAAAGATTATCTACTATTCAAATGATTCTGAACATTTCGCCAAATATATCTAGTATCATAAGTTAGGATAATTTAACTTTCTTTTACTTGATTATCCCTAAGTGTTTACTTATTTTTAATGTTTAGGTTTCAGAAAAGAAAGGTTACTAATGGCTAGAATTAAGAATGTTGAGGCGTTTTGCTCTTTTTGTAATGGGGTTAAGAAAATGGAATTGGCTGGAGAAGTTCTAGGTACTGACAAAACAAATAAATATTGGGCTAAATGTAAAAAATGCAAGCAGACAATGGTTATTGATCTCACTGAAGATGTTAAAGAAACAAAACCTTCATTAGAAGGAATTGAAAATGAAAATTGCACGGTTTATTCTCCGGATAAATCATTTACGGTTGGTGAATCAATCTATCATAAAAATTGGGATGACTTTGGCAAAGTAATTTCTAAAGAAATTCTTTCAAATGGCCATAGCTCTATTGCAGTTTCTTTTCAGAAATCAGGTTTGAAAAAATTAATTGAATCATTAACATTATAATACCATAAAGTGAGGTGATATTTTGGTAGGAATTACAGTAGGCGACAATGAATCCATCGATAAAGCTCTTAGAAGATTTAAAAAGAAATACGAAAGATCCGGTGTGCTTAAAGAATTTAAGAAAAGAACATTTTTCGTTAAACCTTCAATCAAGAAAAGAATGGAAAAATTAAAAGCTGCCAGACGCGCTCACCGAGTTGATAATTTAGAATAATTTTATGCCCCTTTTTTATAGGGGCTTTTCATTTCAATGCTAATCTTGGTTCAATAATCTCAGTTTCTTTTTTAGTTAAATAATGCTTATCAAAATGCTTTACAATGCTCTCATAAGCTTCATCAACAGTATTACAGAAATTGAAATAACCTAAATCGGATTTATTTATAACTCCGCTTTCAATTAAGTTATCAAAATTTAAAATACTTTTCCAATACTTCTCATCATAAACCACTAATAACATTTTCTTTTTGATTTTTCCGGTTTGCAATAAGGTTAATATTTCGAAGAACTCATCCATTGTACCAAATCCGCCGGGAAAAACTATCAAGCATTTAGCTAAATATGCAAACCAAAATTTTCGCATAAAGAAATAGTGAAATTCAAATCTCAATTCCGGACTGACATATTTATTCATGAACTGCTCAAAAGGAATGCTAATATTCAAACCAATTGAATAACCGCCCGCAAGCTTTGCACCTCTATTTGCTGCTTCCATTACTCCTGGTCCGCCGCCGGTACAAATTATAAATCTATTGGCAAAAGTTTCTAAATTCATTGACCATTCGGTAAGTCTTCTGGATAATTCAACTGCATCTTCATAATATTTAGACATATGAACCTGCTGTTGTGCTTTTCTTAATTCTTCGGCAAGTTTTGGTGTGCTTGGATTGATTGTTTTAAACTTGTTCAATTCTGCCAAAGCATCCTTTTTGGATTTTAATCTTGCCGATCCAAAAAAGACTATTGTATCTATTATTTTATGTTTTTTGAATTCTTTTTGCGGTTCCAAAAATTCAGCAAGTATTCTTAATATTCTTGCTTCGGAGGAATTTAAAAAATCTAAATCTTCATATGCTTTTAGTAATGTTGTTTTTTTTGCCATCAATTTCCCGAATATATTTTTTAGTTGTAAAATGTTCGATGTGTAAGATCGAAAGTCTTTTATTTCTATGCAAAAATTTTATATTTGTTCATATTACTTTTGAATATTATTTCCTCGTTTTTCATAAAACTATTTAGTTTATAATTATAAGTACTAATAAAAATAAACAAGTTCAATAATTTTACAAAAAGTAAATCAAACTATTGTTCACGGAGACCTTGATTAGATGATATTAAAAAATTTCTTTTCTATTCTTCTTTTATGTTCTTTACAAATTTTCGCCGCTTCTAAAGAGATAATAAAATCAAAAATTGAATCTGCTTTAGCTAAAATACCTTCTACTACAACAGTGGCAATCTTAATTTACAATCCGCTTACTCAAGATACTATATTTCAAATAAATCGTTCTTTATCTGTAATTCCCGCTTCCAATACAAAATTATTTACAACGGCTACAGCGCTTTCATTAATGGGTGGAAATTTTTCTTTAGCTACTAAAATTCTTACTGATGATATAAATATTAACAATGGAATTATCAAAGGTAATTTGTATATCAAGGGCTATGGCAACTCTGTGTTTACAACAGAAGATTTAGAAAAAATGGTTCGAGACCTAAAAAGAAAAGACATTAAAGAAATTACCGGAAATATAATCGGAGACGATTCTTATTTTGATGAGCTTTACACGCGTTCAGATTGGATTGATGATGAAATGCCCAATGTGAAGCTGCCGCCAATATCAGCTCTTGTGATAGATAGAAATAGAGTTCTTGAACGTAAAAGAATAAAAATTAGAAGGAAAAGAAGAGTTAGTTATAGATATGTTGAACTTTATAATAATATTACTGATCCTCCTTTATACATTGCCAAACTTCTTAGGGAAAAATTAATTGATGCCGGAATTAGAGTTGAAAAACAAGCGCTAAAAGGTAAGACTCCTGAAAAAGCTATTGTCTTAACAGAATCTAAAATATTATTAAAAGATTTAATCCAGAAGATCAACAAACGAAGTGATAACTTTCTTGCCGAATGCCTTTTCAAAACCATAGGCGCGGTTTATTCTGGTAAACAAGGAAATTCTTTTTATTCTACACAAGCAATTTTGAAATTCCTTAAAGATAATGGGATTTTCTCTGAAGGCACATCTATTGTTGATGGTTCAGGAATTTCTAGAAATGATCTTGTTACTGTCGGAGCGATTGTTGGCTTACTCGATAAAATGTATTTCGATCTAAAAAATTTCGAAGACTTTTATAATTCCTTAAGCATTGCCGGAATTGATGGTACTTTGCGACATCGCATGCAAAGCAGTTCTGCCGAGAATGAATTTCATGGAAAAACCGGTACTCTTAATGGAGTTTCTTCTTTATCTGGTTATTTAAAAACCAGCAAGAATGAAGACTTAATTGTCAGTATGATATTCGATTTTAAAAAGGGTAATGCCAATTATTATAGATCTATTGAAAATGAAATTGTGGAGATCTTATCTAATTGGCAATAAAAAAAATTCCGGATATGCAAATATCCGGAATTATCAAATTCATTAAATAATTTTATTTAGTAGGCTTGCTGTTATTCGGTTGACTTTGCGTTTGAGTTTTAGGCTGACTTTCTGATGGCAAAGTTGGTGATTGGGGAATTTGTTGCCTGCTGGATTGAATAATACTTTCCTTCTGATTTGCAGTTGCCTGCCCTGGTAAAAAGAATAAGTTTATCGCTAACGCTAATACCGCTAAGCTTCCGGCAAGCCACCAAGTAGCTTTACTAAGAAAATCCGCGGTTCTTCTCGTTCCAAACATAGAGCCCATGCTTCCCGCAGCGGCACCGAATGTGCCGGATAAACCGTCACCCTTGCTTGCCTGCATTAGAACAACAATCATCAGCAATATTGAAATAAAAGATGCAATAAAAACTAATAATGTATACATAATTTTCTCCTTAAAATCGTAGCGGGGGAGGGATTCGAACCCCCGACACGTGGATTATGATTCCACTGCTCTGACCTACTGAGCTACCCCGCCCAATCTAAATTTTAGCTGACAAATATATGAATTTTTGATTAATATTCCCAAATTTATTCATTTAGATTGAGCGTTTATAATTCAAACTGTGTTTAATTCGATAGGTCAGAATTATTTTCTCTACCCAAAGCCTTCCAAAGATAATCGATCAATTCTTTTATACCCAAATTTGTGGCAGAAGAAAATCGCAGTAATTGTGAGTCAGCATTTTTAATTTTTTTCTTCGAAAATTTTTTCAATTCGGTCTCTTCTACCAAGTCTATTTTAGATAAAGCAACAATTCTTGTTTTCTTCGCGAGCTTTGGGCTATAACTTTTCAATTCATTTAAAAGAATATCATAATCATGCTGATAATTTTCTGAAGTTACTTCAATCAGAAAAAGAAGAAGCTTAGTTCTTTCAATATGTTTTAAAAATTTATGGCCTAAACCTTTTCCTTCATGCGCTCCTTCTATTATTCCGGGAATATCTGCAACTGTAAAACTTTTATAGTCTTTATATTTTACTATTCCAAGTACAGGTTCAAGAGTAGTAAAAGGATAATCAGCAATCTTTGGTCTTGCTGCAGAAATTTTTGAAATCAATGTTGATTTCCCGGCGTTAGGAAATCCCACCAAACCAACATCCGCTAAAAGTTTTAATTCAAGAATTACTTTTTTTTCTTCACCGGGCCGGCCTGGTTCGGCATATCTAGGAGTTTGATTTGTTGGTGTAGCAAAATTACTATTTCCTTTCCCGCCTTTTCCGCCTTTTGATACCACTACTCTTTTCTCATCTTGATCGAGATCGAAAAGAATTTCTTCTGTAACTGCATCTTTAATAATAGTACCAACCGGGACTTTAATAATTATATCATCACCGCTTTTCCCATCCTTTAGTGAGCTGCCGCCTGGATCTCCGTTTTTTGCTTTATAATTTTTTCTATATCTAAAATCTAAAAGAGTTGAAAGATTGTGATGCGCTTCTAAAATTATATCTCCGCCTTTACCGCCGTTTCCGCCGGCTGGACCGCCTTTGGGAACATATTTTTCTCTTCTAAAACTTACTGCACCATTTCCGCCGTCTCCGGCTTTCAAATCAATAACTGCATAATCTATAAACATAATTGGGAGTCTTTTCTTGTTAAGTCCGCGTGAAAAATTTAGCAACTGAATTTGTTAAAGATAGCGCCTCTTTTGAATATGGATTTACCCGGTAAGTAATAAAAACACTTTTCAATATTTCTGTTGCTTCTTCATAATTATTACATTCGCTCAATCTAACCATAGTAGAAGTAAAATCTTTTCTGTCGTCATTAAAAACATTTGAAATAATTTTTCGAATGTCTTTATCATCTAAAATATCAATAATATCTTCTTGTCGATCTTTGTTGGATTTATCAGTACTTTTTTGAATAATTTCATCCAAATCTAAATCCGCAGAACTTGGCTCTTCTTCCTTCTGTGTTAGTTCTCCTAATTCATTTGAGAAGTCGGCCGTAAACTCTGCATTCTCGGTTAATGAAGTGAATTCATCTTCTTCTTTTTCAATCTCTTTTTCTTCTGCGCCGCCGCTATTAAATTCTTTTAGCAATTCGTTTGTCTCTTCTTCAAAATCATAAAGAGAATCCAAATCGATTTTTTTTGAAACTGACGGCTCTTCGGTTTCTTTTTCATTAAGTATATTTTCTTCCTTTACTTCCGCTGCTTTTGATTCATCACTTAAAATATTTAATGAAAAAA
The DNA here is from genome assembly GCA_023475265.1 of Bacteroidota bacterium. GTDB lineage: Bacteria > Bacteroidota > Ignavibacteria > Ignavibacteriales > Ignavibacteriaceae > FEN-1297. The sequence continues at coordinate 15,037 of JAMCWE010000087.1, read as the reverse complement.
GATCATCATCAATTAATGAATCAAGATTTAACTCTTCATCTAAAATGCTTTTCTCTTCTTCGTGTTCTGATTTTTCTTCTTCCGAATTCTTAATCTCATTGTCTTTAATATCTTCGTTAACTTTATTCGGCTCTTCATTTGGTATCAATTTTTCAGAATCAGCTTCAATTTTTTCTTCGTTCTCTAGTGTATCTTCTTCGGAAATTACCGGTTCATTTTCCGGAGTAGGTTTTTCTTCTTCTAAAGCTTCTGTTTGAATTCCAATAGGTTCAGTTGAAAAAATTATTCTTCGAATTTCTTCGATATCATATCTTTGTTTTACTTCATTTGGAAAAGCTCTTCTCAACCTGATTAAATATTCAGTCAAGTTTTTTTCTTTTAAATATAATTCCAGTCCGTATGGAGGAATTTTAATTTTACTTACTCCGCCAATATTTATAAACTCAGCAAAAGTAAATAATGTGTTATCAATTAGTTTTTGTTTTTGATCATGATATAATTCTTTATCAATCTTACCCAGGATCAATTCAAACTCGGTTATGCTTAATGAGGTTAATTTTCTTTTTAATAAATAGCTTAGAAAAATATTTTTTACAAAATCATAATAGTAAACGTAATTCAAGGCAAGCTGTATTTCTTCAATTGATTTATGATCTGATTCGTTATACACTAATTTTATAAGCGACCAGTTTGGTCTCACAATAAAATTAAGATTGAATGAAACTGCCTGAATAACCAGCTTCTTTAAGTCTTCGTAAGAAATCTTTTTATTTCTTTTAACTTCCTGAGCAATTAAATTAAAATGTTTTGAAACCTCAGACCCTGAATAATCAAATATCGATTGCTGAAGAAGTTTTTTTCTATCCTCTGCAACCAAAAAATCCAGCTCGGCAGAAATATATTGAATAACTGCCGGATGTATTTCACTTTTAACCAGCTTTTCAAAAGTTATAAATGCGCCGTAACTTTTGATTTTATTCAGGTTAAAATCGGCGATAAATTTTATTTCATTTTCAAACATAATTCACAATGGTTGAAGTATTCTGACATAAAAATAAAAAAATCCCGGTTAACTTGCCTTGTCTTTGGACAGGAAAGAATCGGGACTTTAATTTAAACTAATTAAATGAATTATAAACTATACTTCTACATTAGTCGACTTTACTTTTGCCGATAAATATTCATGATTAAGTCTTGCAATGTTCCTTACGGAAATTCCCTTCGGACATTCAGCTTCGCATGCATAAGTATTTGAACAGCTTCCGAAACCAAACTCATCCATTTTAGCAACCATCGCTTCAACTCTCTGCTGCCTTTCAGGCTGTCCTTGTGGAAGTAAAGCAAATTGAGTTACCTTTGCGCTTACAAACAACATTGCAGAACTATTTTTACAAGCAGCTACGCATGCGCCGCATCCAATACATGCTGCTGAATCAAAAGCTTCAGATGCTATATCTTTCGCTATAGGAATTGAATTAGCATCCGGTACACCTCCAGTATTTACAGAAATATAACCGCCGGCTTGAATTATTTTGTCAAATGCCGAACGGTCAACAGCAAGATCTTTAATAACTGGAAATGCCTTTGCACGAAATGGTTCAACCCAAATTGTTTGTCCGTCTTTGAAGTTACGCATATGAAGCTGACAAGTTGCAACTTTGCGCAATGGTCCGTGAGGTTCGCCGTTTATAACCAATCCACAAGTTCCGCAAATTCCTTCACGGCAGTCGCTTTCAAATACAATTGGATCTTGATTATTTTTCTCCAACTCGTTATTTATTTCATCCAGCATCTCTAAGAATGATGCATCAGGCGATACTGAAACTTTATAATCCACAAAAGAGCCGACTGACTTGGCACTTGATTGTCGCCAGATTTTTAACTTCAAATTTAATTTCATATTATTATTCATTATTTGTAACTCCTCTGAGCTAAATGTAAGAATTCAAATTCAAGCTGCTCTTTGTTAAGATTCCATTTGCCTGCATTTTCATATTCCCATGCGGCAACATATCGATAATTTTCATCATCACGTTTCGCTTCGCCTTCTTCTGTTTGATATTCTTCTCTAAAGTGTCCGCCGCATGATTCATTTCTTTTCAAAGCATCAGTTGCCATCAATTCACCTAGTTCAAGGTAATCTGCAACGCGTCCCGCTCTTTCCAGCGTTTGGTTCAAATCATCTGCCTTGCCTACAACATTTACATTTTTCCAAAACTCTTCACGCAGTTCTTTTATCTCGCCGATTACTTCTTTTAATCCTTTTTCATTTCTTGCCATTCCCACTTTATTCCACATCAGTCTGCCAAGCTTTTTATGAATTTCATCTACCGTCATCTTCCCTTTTATTGAAAGAAGTTTTTTAACTTGTTCTTTTACTCCATCTTCGGATTTCTTAAACTCATCATGATTAGTAGAAACAGCGCTGAATTTATTGGTAGCTAAATAATCTCCGATAGTATAAGGAATTACAAAATAACCGTCAGCTAAACCTTGCATTAATGCACTTGCACCAAGTCTGTTTGCGCCATGATCTGAAAAGTTGGCTTCTCCTAAAACAAATAACCCGGGTACTGTGCTCATCAAATTATAATCAACCCACAAGCCGCCCATAACATAATGAGGCGCCGGATAAATTTTCATTGGAACTTCGTAAGGATTTTCTCCGGTAATATTCTGATACATATCAAACAAGTTACCGTACTTTTCTTCAATTGATTTTTTGCCTAGCCTCTTTATAGCATCCGCAAAATCAAGATATACTGCTTCGCCTCCGTTAACGCCTCTTCCTTCATCGCATACTTCTTTTGCACTTCGCGAAGAAATATCTCTCGGCGACAAATTTCCGTAGGAAGGATATTTCCTCTCTAAGTAATAATCTCTTTCCTCTTCGGGAATTTGATTTGATGAGCGATTATCATCTTTCTTTTTGGGAACCCAAACCCGTCCGTCATTTCTTAAGCTTTCACTCATCAAAGTAAGTTTTGATTGGCTATCACCATGCAGCGGTAAACAAGTTGGATGAATTTGAGTATAGCATGGATTAGCAAAGTAAGCGCCTTTTTTATGGGCACGCCAAATTGCCGTTGCATTGCTGTTCATTGCATTCGTTGATAGATAAAATATATTTGCATAACCTCCAGTTGCAAGAACAACTGCATGAGCGGAATATTTTTCGATTTCACCCGTAAGTAAATTTCTTACTACAATTCCCCGTGCTTGTCCATCTACAACCACGAGGTCTAACATTTCTCTGCGGTTATACATTTCCACAGCGCCTTTGCCAATTTGTCTGCTTAATGCGCTGTAAGCGCCAAGCAAAAGCTGTTGGCCTGTTTGTCCTCTCGCATAAAATGTTCTTGATACTTGAGCGCCGCCGAATGAGCGGTTATCTAGTAAGCCGCCGTATTCTCTTGCGAACGGAACTCCTTGAGCAACACATTGATCAATAATATTTCCGCTTACTTCGGCAAGACGGTAAACATTTGCTTCGCGCGATCTGAAGTCACCGCCTTTTATTGTATCATAAAATAATCTGAATGTTGAGTCGCCGTCATTCTGATAATTTTTTGATGCGTTTATCCCGCCTTGAGCAGCTATACTATGTGCGCGCCTCGGACTGTCATGAAATGAAAATGCTTTTACTTTGTAGCCAAGTTCACCAAGAGTAGCTGCTGCAGAAGCGCCTGCTAAACCTGTTCCAACAACAATAATATCGTATTTTCTTTTGTTAGACGGATTAACCAGCTTCATATTGAATTTGTGATTAGTCCATTTACTTTCGATTGGGCCTGCCGGCACTTTTGAGTTTAATATTCCCATCTGTTACCTCCCGTGAAAATATAAAAAGTAAATTGGTAACGAAGCAAATCCTATAGCAGTAAGCGTTGCGTATATTGTACCAATCGTCTGAATTAAAGAAAAATATTTTTTATGGTTCCAGCCCAATGTCTGAAATGCACTTTGGAATCCGTGGTTCAAATGAAATCCCAGCAATGCCATTGCAACTATATAAAACCAGGCATAGATTGGATCAGCAAATCTTCCTGAAACTATTTTGTAAAGATTTACTTCCCCGCCTCCGGCATTGTATGGATACCATATCGTAACAAGGTGCAGAACAAGAAAAATAAGAACAATTACGCCTGTATGAATCATGGTTCTTGAAAACAACGTGCTGTTCTTTGACTTTGCATTAACGGCATAATCAATGGGTTTTGCTTTTTTATTTCCCCACCAAACTCTGATACCATTAAAAATATGAAAAATAAAAACGAGTGCTAATAAGACTTCGATAATTCTTATCAACGGTTTTATAACTTCTAAAACACCTGCGTAAGAATCAAATGCCTTTTCGCCACCGTACAAAGTTAAATTTCCGGCAAGATGAATGACTAGATAAACTACCAGTAAAATACCGGTGAACGCCATTACTATTTTCTTGCCGACAGATGAATTTACAGATTGCCAAAACCAACTCATTAAATTTCTCCTTTAATATTCAGTTTCTCAAAAATATTTATAATTGAATTGAAACTGCAGTTAGTTGATGTGCGGTTAAAATTCCCCCGATAATTAGATCGGTTAATTTTTAGAGCTAAAAGCTTCAACGGGACAAAACCAGTAAAATGAATTCAATAAAAAATTTTTGCGTTAAACTTATCAATTTATGTTTATAAAATCAATTTAAAGAGCTTAAGATTTAAAATTAATAATCCATGCAAATTAGATGTTAAGAATCAGTCAGATTAATTTATCAACCACAAGTTCAAAAAATCTTGGTAAATAAATTTCTGAATCTTAGCTCTCTGCAGCATGTTTAAGCTTTTTAAGAAACATCAATACTAATGATGCTGAAACGAGAGAAGTAAGAATTAACAAAAGAAAGAACTGCCACAATTCCCAGCTTACATAAAATCTTCCGACAAAACCCGCCAGATAGCTACCTATTGCCTGCCCTGCAAACCAGCCGCCCATCATTGCACCTTTCATTCTTGGCGGCGCAACTTTATATACAAATGAAATTCCCATCGGACTTAAAAACAATTCAGCAACCGTAATTACAAAGTAAGATGAAATTAACCAATAAGGTGTTACACGATCAAATAACGATGCTGCCGCATTATGAACAGAAGGCAATCCAAGCGAGGCAAATAACATTATTGTAAAAGATAAGGAGGTGATAAACATGCCCAGTCCAATTTTTCCCGGCGAACTCGGCTCCTTAGATTTTTTCTTCAGCCATCCAAAAAAGGCAATGATCATTGGAGTTAGGAATAGAATAAACAATGGATTGAATGATTGAAAACTTTCCGGTGATATAGGATTCTGAGCCGGCAATATATTTAATTTAAGCACTAATATAATTACAGCCGCAATCGAAATAATTCCCGATATTGTTCTCGCTTTTACAGAAGTATTCTTTCTTAATGCAGTTGATAAAAAAAGAATTAGAGCAAGTATGGATAAAAGTGAAACCGGATCGAATAGAAGATAAGTTAATCTGTCGACTTGAGTGACAGTATAATTTTTTGCGAATAGGGTTAGCGTGTATCCATTCTGGTAATAAGTCATCCAAAAGAAAATAATAATTGCAAAGATGATCAGCAAAGCAGTGATTCTTTCCTTCTCTTGATCCTTTGTTAAAACGATATCATTAATTTCTTTTCTTTTATCTTTAGATCTATAATCCGCATGTTTATAATATTTCTTGAACGATAAAAAAATAGTTATGCCGATGAACATTCCTATTGCCGCTACTCCGAATGCAGCATTATAAGCGTGTGCTAAAGAAAAATGATAATGCTCAATCATAAAATTCTTTGTTGACGATGCAGCAATCGGTGCAAGAAAAGCGCCTAAGTTTATTCCCATATAAAATATATTGAATGCAGCATCTTTTAATGAGCCGCCGGCATCCGCATATAAATTACCGACAATGATATAAGTATTCGGTTTGAAGAGACCATTACCAACAGCTATGATGCACAACGCAGTGAAAAGTAAAATCGGTTCCTTGGTCGGTACAGCCAAAAGAGTATAGCCGATACCGGATATAGATGCGCCCAGCAATATCGTCTTGCCATAACCTAATATCCTATCGCTGACCATCCCTCCGAAGAGCGGCAGGAAAAAAGTCGCAGCTATAAATAATCCGTAAATATTTCCAACCGTTGCCGCATCCCAATGAAAGTTTTCTTGCAAGTACAGTACGAAGATTGACAGCACAGTATAAAATCCAAATCGCTCCCACATTTCAGTAAAGAAAAGAACGTACAATCCTTTAGGGTGATCTTTAAACATTATTTTACTTCCATTAGTGGAGAATCAGAATTAAAAATTGTCGGCAAAATAATATTTTACAGGACAAGAAAGTAGTAGGCAGGCATGAATTATTTCACGTTTCAAACTTAAATTGAACTCTAATAATTGCTATTACCTATTCAATAAATATTCTTCAAATTCATCGAGCACTTTTAATTCGGCACGAACGTATTGATCGAATAGCTTATCCCCTGTTCTTTCACGGGTAGCAGATATGCCAACATCGATTAGGCGAAATCCTTCTTCGGTTTGAATGATATTATCATATGCATCTGCGCCATTTGCTGAGGGTCTTTTAAGATCCCTATGTACAAATCCTTTCTTATGAAGTTCTTTAATCTTTTCTTCTAAAGTATTAAACATTTCTTCCCGTACTCCAATTTCAAATTGGCGGAAGTCAAAAAGTTTTAATCTTTCCATTACGAGAATTTGATTTTCCCCATCAATATCGACACGCATAAATTTTACAACAATATTATTTATCTTATTTGCGTACTTCATATTTTCTGCTTCAACAGAAATTTCAACGTGCGAATCCGGGGTAAATATTTTTCCAACTTCTGTCGGTGATAATGCAACTACTACATTATTATGGCCCTTACTTAACTGCTGCGGATATTTCTTCATATTATTTTCCTATTTTACAAATTATAAAAATGAATGTTCATTTCATCAAGGCATTATTTTCTGCTCTTTATTAAGAACAAATACCATACAACATCTTTAACAATTATTAAAGGTGCATATTATTCCATCAAATCGTATTGATATTTATTTTTGCATTTACTAAACATAACACTTCGACAATCATGCTTTTATTTTAACTGGCTTGTTTTAGTAATTCATTAGCGGTACTTTGATGCGTATAAAATATTTCAAAGATCATTTCATTAACAAATTCTTTAATTCCATTTTTTATGAGGCAATTTAATGTTCAAAGTTTTACTTGTTGAAGATGAAGTCACTTGTTCATCAAGTGTTCATTTATTATTAAAAGATTTTTGCCAATTACATTCTACCAGTTCCAGCGGTATTGCTCTTAATCTTGCTGCAGCAAACAAATATGATTTAATTATAATAGATATCGATCTTCACTCAAAAACCGAAGGAGTAAATACAGCTAGTGCAATAAGAAGATTGACCAATTATACATCAATTCCAATTGTAGCTTTTTCAATTAATGAATGCGCTGAAAAGAGACAATATATATTATCTAATGGTTATTCTCATTTTATCTCCGAGCCTTTTAACATCAGAAATTTTGCTCAGCAGATTAAATTCATTCTGTCATCTCAGGTAAATTATAATAATTCTTCGCCGCTGCTAGCCCCGGTTCATACATTTATCCCAAAAGTAATTTATTAATTGATAATCATATTTAAAGCAGAATTATTTAAAACGATATTTTCGTACAAAAATAAATCTGATTAGCACCAGATTATAATATTCTGCCGGCTGAAAAATTGATTTCAACAATTTTTTTTTTATTTTGTATCAGTTCTTATAAATAATTTTACGGTGTCCCGATAAAAAACGGGAAGAATAGGGAATCCGGTGACCTGCCTCGATTTGATTTGCAAGGCGGGAATTCCGGAGCTGCCGCGCAACTGTAATAAGCGTTAACAAACAGCAAAAAACCACTGTCATATATTGACGGGAAGGTGCTGAAAGTTGCTTAAAGCCAGGAGACCTGCCGTGAATATTTTTAATCAACCTTCGCGGGTAAGGTTAGGTTAGCAAAAATATATATTTCGTTTCTGCTTTCCTTATTTCCCACGAAGTTACAACCTTATTTTCATCAATAAATTTTTAGAAGGAGTAACTTCAATGGACTCAAAAAAATTCTTTTTAGCGTTTCTTTCCGTTTTTATTTTCACTTCAATTTCATTTGCACAATCTATTGATTCAACAAATATCTATAGAATGTCCGAAGTAGTTATAACTGCTACAAAAACAAAAATCCCGGAAATCGAAGCCGCAAGTTCAATCACAGTAATTGACTCAACAGAAATTGCTGAAAAAGGAAATTCTACAGTATTTGGTTTGCTTCAAAATCAATATGGAGTAAGTTATACACAGCAAGGCGCACCTGGTTCACTTTCATATGTTTATCTTCGCGGTGCTGATCCTGGGGAAACTTTAATATTAATTGACGGCGTTGATGTAAACATGCCGAATGATCCCGGCAATACTTTTGACTTTGCAAATCTTCCGACAGATAACATTAATAAGATAGAAATTCTTCGCGGGCCGCAAAGCACTTTGTATGGCTCAAATGCAATGGCTGGTGTAATTAACATTATTACAAAGCAAGGATTTGGAGCTCCGAAATTTTTCCTTTCAACTGAAGCCGGATCGTATAATACATATAAAGGCTTTGCCGGCATTTATGGCGGGACAGATATTTTTAATTACTCAGCAACATTAAGCAGACTTAAAACCGACGGATTTTCTTCCGCATCTTCTAAATACGGCAACACTGAAAAAGACGGAACATCAAATTATAATTTCTCTTCAAGATTCGGTTTTAATCTTCTAGAAAATTTTGATTTGAATCTTTTCATCAGATATTCAAAAGCAAATACCGGTATAGATCAGCATGGCGGCGAGTTTGGTGATGACCCATCTTACGTTTACAATACTGAAGAATCATCATATCGAGCAGAAGGAAAGCTAAATCTTTTTGATGGACTTTGGGATCAAACTATTGGCTTATCTTTTTTTAGGAATGTCCGCGAATACAGCTTTGATTCCACCCTGAATAATCCTGCATCATCAAGCAGCATTTACGATGGGAATAAAATAAAATTTGATTGGCAGAATAATTTTAATCTATCAAAAATAAATACGCTAACCTTTGGGATTGAATCAGAAACTGAAAAAGCAATTTCAGATTATTTTTATAATTCTTCATCTTACGGAAATTTCCAAAGTGTTTTTCCGAATGCAAGTTCAACAACAACAGGAATATATCTCCAGGATTTAATTATTCTCGACAATCAATTATTTACATCCGCCGGTTTAAGATATGACCACCATGATCGTTTTGGTTCAGTACTTACCTATCGAATTGCACCGGCTTTCGTAATTTGGGAAACCGGCACTAAAATCAAAGCAACAGTTGGAACCGGATTTAAATCTCCTTCTCTATTTTATCTTTTCGATCCGGAGTATGGGAACAAAGATTTGAAACCTGAAAAAAGTTTGGGCTGGGATGCGGGAATTGAACAGTATATAATCAATCCCAATTTTAATTTAGGCGTAAATTATTTTTATAATCGATTCACTGATTTGTTTGGATTCGATAACAACTTCAGGACTATAAATATTGATAAAGCAGAAACCAATGGAGTAGAATTTTACTTTAAAACAAATCCATTTGAAAATTTAAACATCAGCTTTAATTATACTTTCACTAACTCTAAAAATGAAAGCGTAGGTTCGACGGATAATGGATTACCTTTGCTGAGAATACCGAAAAATAAAATCGGCCTAAATGTAAATTATTTTTTTATCAGCAAAGCAGATGTAAATGTAGAACTTATTTCTGTAGGTGAAAGAGACGACAAAGATTTTAATGCTTACCCGGCAGAGCGTGTCAATTTGAAAAATTATACTGTTGCAAATTTAGCGGCGTCTTATTTACTAACAAATCAAATAAAAATTTATGGAAGAGTCGATAATTTATTCGACACTTACTATGAAGAAATTCTTGGCTATGCTACACCGGGATTATCTGCATACTTAGGAGTTAAATTAACTGTTCAGTAATATTTCAATTTGTTGGTACATTAAATTTCTTTTTAATTTATCTTAATTTTAATTAGTTTAGAATTGATCATTTTGAACAAGGAGATTACAATGGAAAAAAGATTTATCAATCCGAGGTTCTTAGTTATAACCGGGATGATCTTAGCAGGCGCAATTATGAGACTGCTTCCTCATTATCCAAACTTTACTCCGATATCTGCAATGGCTTTGTTCGGAGGTGCTTATTTCACAAACAAAAAGCTGGCTTTTATCATTCCTTTTGCTGCAATGTTTTTATCAGATTTATTCCTCGGATTTCATCCAACTATGTTGGCTGTATATTTGAGTTTTGCTTTAATTGTAATGATTGGCTTTAGCTTACGACAGAGAAAAAAAGTATTGAACGTTGCACTAGCAGCACTTTCATCTTCAATTCTATTTTTTGTAATTACCAATTTTGCAGTTTGGCTTACCGGAGAAATGTATCCGTTAACTGTAACAGGCTTAGCTGAATGTTATACAGCAGCAATTCCATTTTTCCAAAATAACGTTCTCGGCGATTTAATTTACACCGGAATATTTTTCTCAGTATTTGAATTAGCAAGGTTGAAGTTTCCTGTTCTTGCTAATGTAAATGTATAAAATTATAAGAAGAAAAAATTTCACTTTTCGTAAAGGGCGATTCATTGAATCGCCTTTTTAATTTTGATATGGAATTAAATAAAAATATTCCCGTGCTGATTGATTTTGATGGTGTGATAAGATTAGGGAATAAACCTGCCAGCGATGCTTTGGAGTTTTTAACTTTTCTTCATGATAAAAATATCCTTTTCTTTATAATTACCAACTCAACTCAAAATACTTCAAATGATATTAAGAATTATTTAAAAAGAATCGGCGTTGATTTCAAAGTCAATGCAATGACAACCGTTGACGCAACCTTGGAATATCTAAAGGAAAAGAATTTACGAGTATCAGTTTATTGCAAAAAGAATATCAAAAAAAAGTTTGCCAAATATATTGATGATATAAATCCTCAAGCCGTTGTAATTGGCGGAAAAGGAATACTGGTATATACCGCAAGACTAGATATCCGCTTTCCACTAACACAAAAATTTCCCCTCAACATGAAGCAAAAAATTTGAAAGCTGTAAAGAATATTCTTATTGATGTTTTATCTAAAATCTAAGCCGCTGAAAAATATTCAATCAAATTATTAGATCAAGAGCTAAAACTAATTGTTTGTTGCTAGTTCTTTTTCTTTGAGCAAATTAATAAATTTTCGAATTGTCACTCTTTTATTTTTTAGCTCTTCCCTATATTCCATTTGTTCGGTGTCGGCTATCTCCATATTCAAATCCGAAATACATTCCTCCAAAGTATCGACTATTGCCTCAATTTCCGATCCAGTCATATTTAATTCTAATCTTACCATATTTACCTCACTAAGATTCATATGGATATTTTCAGATTAAAATAACTAAAAATTACTTCATTTAAAATATTTGTTTTAATGACCAATTACTTAATTTACAGATTCAAAAATTGCTTAGATAAATTATAGCTATAAATTATTGTAGATTATAAAGTTTCTTCTAGAATTAATTTGTTGAATTTGATTCTGCTTATTAAGTTTGTTAAAAAAAAATAGAACAACTCTTATAAATATCGGCATGTATAATTAATTATGGGTAAAATCTTTTGACTCACCAAAAAATATTTGCCCATACCTATAACATTTTTCTTGAAAACGACGAACTCTATTACAAAATAATATTTTATTCGTTAATCAGATTTTTTTAAGTACAATTAAAAAATCATCCTTTAACACATAACTAATTAAAAAGGAGTTATATGGAACTTCAGTTAATTTTTGCTATCAGTATTATTGGACTTTTGTTCGCTGTCTATTTAATAAGAAATGTTCTGAAGCGGGATACCGGTACCTCGAAAATGCAGGAAATTTCCAACGCAATAAAAGAAGGAGCGGAAGCATTTTTACGTCGCCAAAATAAAACGATTCTTTATTTAGCAATTGCGCTGGCAGCATTCATCTATATTATGTATGCAATATTCAGAACGCCGACCGCAAATGATCCTGCTAGTCCAAGCCAGCTTGCTTTATGGACAACCATTTCATTTATATTCGGTGCACTTTGTTCTGTTGCTGCTGGATATATGGGTATGTGGGTTGCTATAAGATCAAACATTAGAACTGCATCGGCAGCAATGAAAGGCATGAACGGCGCACTTCAAACTGCGCTTAGAGGCGGAGCGGTTTCCGGATTTTTTGTTGTTGCGATGAGCTTGCTGGGTGTAGCAGGATTATTTACTCTTGTTAAAATCTCAGGCGTCACTCAAGATGTAACAAAAATTCCTTTGATGATTGTCGGTTACGGATTCGGTGCAAGCTTTGTTGCATTGTTTGCTCAGCTTGGTGGAGGAATTTATACAAAGGCAGCCGATGTCGGCGCAGATTTAGTTGGCAAAGTAGAAGCGGGAATTCCCGAAGATGATCCGCGTAACCCGGCAGTTATTGCCGATTTAGTTGGCGATAACGTGGGTGATTGCGCAGGCCGTGGTGCAGATTTATTTGAATCGACAGCGGCTGAAAATATCGGCGCTATGATTTTAGCTGCAAGTTTGTACAAAGCAAATTTCGCTTCTATGCAAAATGAAGGCTTAACACTTTTAGGCGTTTTATTATTTCCGCTTGTTGCACGTGCATTCGGTATTCTTGCTTCAATTGTCGGAGTTATGATTGTTAGAACTAACGACAAAGAAGATCCGATGCAAGCGCTTAACAGAGGCTTTTATGTTACAGCTTCTCTTGCAACAGTTGGATTTTTCATTGCTTCAAAATGGCTTTTAGGTTCTCATTATCTCAACTTTTTCTTTTGCGGTGCAATCGGAGTTTTAATCTCGTTAGCGTTCGTTTATATAACTCAATATTACACGGAATATAAATACCGCCCGGTAAAATATATTGCAGATGCATCTCAAACCGGTCCTGCCACAAATATTATTGCCGGCCTTGCAATCGGAATGGAATCAACCGGTTTTCCGGCTTTGGTTATCGGCGCCGGAATTGTAAGCACATATTTTATTGGACAAGCTTCCGGTTTAAAAGATGCCGGACTTTTCGGAACAGCAGTTGCTACTATGGGAATGCTGGGATCTGCGGCTTACATTTTAGCAATGGATACCTTTGGTCCGATTACAGATAACGCGGGCGGCATAATCGAAATGAGCCAGCAGGAAGAGTCGGTTAGGATGAAAACAGACCGTCTTGATGCGGTAGGAAATACAACAAAAGCATTAACAAAAGGTTATGCAGTAGGTTCAGCAGCATTAGCAGCATTTCTTTTATTCGGAGCGTATATTGATGAAGTAAAAAATTATATGCCTTCATTCCAGGGTGTCATAAATCTTGACAAGCCCGAAGTTTTTGTAGGCGCTCTTTTAGGCGCAATGCTTGTAATTATTTTTTCTTCCTTCGCAATTAAAGCCGTCGGAAAAGCTGCCTATGCCATAATTAATAATGTAAGAGAGCAGTTCAAAGCCAACCCAGGGATTATGGCCGGAACATCCAAACCGGATTACGGTCAATGTGTTGATATAGCCACAAAGGCTGCTCTCAGAAAAATGGTTGTCCCAGGGATGCTTGTTGTTGGAATGACAATTGGTGTTGGTTTAATCTTTAAATGGATTTATTATTGGGGTGGAGGAGTGAATAATCCTAACGGCGCACTCGGCGCAGAAGTAATAGGCGGATATTTAATGGTAGGAACAATTACAGGAATTCTTTTCGCATTATTTATGAACAATGGCGGAGGTGCGTGGGATAATGCTAAGAAATTTATTGAGACAGGTGCGTACGGCGGAAAGAAATCAGATCCGCACAAGGCTTCTGTTGTTGGCGATACCGTTGGTGACCCTTTCAAGGATACTGCGGGTCCGTCTTTGCATGTTTTAATAAAATTATTAGCCACATTAACTCTTGTTTTGGCTCCGTTGTTTATTTAATTATTTCATAAAAGTCGTTCGAAAAAACCTAATCCTTATCAAAGGGATTAGGTTTTTTTAATTTCTTAACTGGAAATTATTTAGTCAATACAGTATTTATTAAATTAATGCTCTTGACAAAGGAAACCGATTTGAATAGTTTTAGTGCCCAATAATCAAGATAATTTTATATTCATTTATATTCATTGAATTGATGATAATATCTTTGATCCGGACAAAGCTTAAACTAATTTTTTTTGTAAACATCTATCAAAAAATATCCTTCAATCTACTTCCAAATTTTTGGGGGAAATTATTTTACAATACTAAATGAAAATTATTTTATTTCTTTACAATGAATTTTATAATCGTTATCAAATATCATTTTATTAAAGGAACAGAATCATGAAGCAAATTTTCGCTAAAAAACCTCTTAGCGTTTTATTGGACGAAGTTAAAAGTGAAAACCGATTGCGCCGCATTCTTGGGCCTGTGGCTCTTACCAGTTTAGGAGTGGGTGCAATTATCGGAACAGGAATTTTCGTTTTAACAGGAATCGCTGCCCATAATACGACTGGCCCGGCAATAGTTTTATCATTCGTAGTTTCCGGCCTGGCTTGTGTTTTTGCAGCCCTTTCTTATGCCGAATTTGCTTCGATGGTTCCTGTTGCTGGCTCGGCTTATACCTATGCTTATGCAACCCTAGGCGAATTGTTTGCATGGATAATTGGATGGGATTTAATTCTTGAATATGCGGTTGCTTCAGCTACTGTGGCTCACGGATGGTCTCATTACTTTCAAGATTTCATTAGTGTATTCGGTATAAAATTCGACCATATTATTTCAACTGCACCGTTTGATATTAGTAGTCAAACTGGACATGTAATAGCGACCGGTTCAGTTTTAGATTTACCCGCAATTATAATTACTCTTATTGTTACCACTATTCTTGTTAAGG
>JAMCWE010000013.1 GCA_023475265.1 Bacteroidota bacterium | reverse complement strand
AAAGATAATTGATAGAGGCGGCAGCCATAAAACAGAAGCCGCTCCACAGACAACAGAACAGCCGAAGTAAGCAGATTTCGCTGCGTGAGGTAGTCGGTTAATTGTTGTGCTGTTGATAAATCTGATTTTTGAATGTTTAATCATCCGTTCTTAATTGCACCTCTCTCTTAGCTGTAACAAGCTTTCTGCAATTAAGAAATAATAAATAAAGGGTAATAAAGTCTGGTCATGCTTTATTACCCCGGATGAATGAAATTAAAATTAAAAATTTTTTATGTTTTTATGGGTCACATGTTATACATATGATTAATAAATACATTATCTCACTCTTACAGAGTTCGAAAAGAATTGATGATTGTTATGTCGGGGTGTTACCCCAACCTGTATTATTAGACTCCTTCGGAGTCAAGCATCAATAAAAAACTATAAAAGATTTATGGAACCTTTCCTATTTAACAAACCTTCACCTTGTTATAATTATGATTTTTAACAATATAAAATATTTATGTTGATATTATATTATTTTATTTGAACATTGGTATAGATTTTACCTTTGATTATCAAAGTTCCATATATTTCTTTTATATGCTAAATAGTATTTATCTTATAAAAAACGTAAAGGAAATAAGACACAATTAATAATTTATTGGACAGCAATTGAAAGATTAAATGCAATTAAAGTATATATTTATCATTGGTATGAAAGTTGGAAAAGTAATTTTTAGATAACGATAAATTCTAATTTTGATGGAAATGTAGACGATTAAATATTACTTGATTTTTATTTTTCGCTGGTTCATTATCGCTTTTACAGTAATATTTTTTTGGGGATGTGCAACAACAAATCAAAGTGTAGCTGTAGTTCATCATCCAAATCCCACGTTTGCAGATTTGGATAGCTATGGTGAATGGGTAAACATTCCTGGTACTGGAACGGTATGGAGACCTGATTATCAAAATAACTGGCAGCCTTATTCTAATGGTTACTGGGCATGGACAAATGACGGTTGGATGTGGATTTCGAATGAACCGTACGGATGGATTGTTTATCATTATGGTTATTGGAATTATGATGAATCGCTCGGATGGGTTTGGATTCCAAGCTACGACTGGCAGCCTGCAAGAGTAAGATGGTATCATTCCAATGGTTATATCGGATGGGCTCCACTTCCGCCGCCTTCTGTAAATCAAACAGTAATTTATAATGTACATGTTACAAACGTTTGGGTTGTAGTTCCCGAACAACATTTTGTTAGTCATGATATTATTAAGTATCGAACGCGAACAGTAACGCCGGATATTCAAGTAATACGTTCTCAGAATGGCGGACGGGCGCCGGATATCAGAAATATAGAAAAGGTTTCTAATAGAAGAATTGAACCGGTAAGTCCTGTGAGAGAAGAATTAACTGCTGGTAATAGAAGAATAATAAAAGTAAGAATGCCTGAAGATCGCCCGGTTAGCCCAGCTACAATTCGTAATGAGCCAACTGTTCCAACAGCTCCTACGGTGAATCCGCCGGCAAGAAATGAACAAAGACCGGCTGAGAATCAGCCGCGAAAAGAACCGGTTTATCAGAATAATCATGCTCGCCCGGTTGATAGCGGAAGATCAGTACAAAAAGAAAAAGTTCGTGAAGATGGTAAAACGAATGTAGGAGAAATTAAAAAAAAAAATCGGGCTCCAGTTAAAAATCAACCGATGCGTAATGCAACGAAAAGAAATGAACCAGCGAAAAATAAAAATCAAGTAAAAAAATCTTCTGTTAATCGTCCTGAAAAAGTAAAGTCAAAAGTTGAAAAGAGTCAAGAAAAGAAAACTGAAAAGGAAAAAGTTAGAAAGTAGATATTCCATGGGAAGATTCTGAAAATAATATTTCAAAATCTTCCCAACTTGATTTTATAAGTTCTATTTTTTTTAATTTTTAGTGATTTTATTTTAACGATAAACTTAAATATGATTTTTTAACATTTTTGTTAGAAAAGGGATCACAGCTATTCGGATTATAAATTTCATATTGGCTTTAATTTTCATTTTCTTATTTAGTTTAAAAGAATTAAATGCACAAAGTGAAATCAAAGCAAAAATTATTGGCCATGTAAGTGACACCTCAACATCTCTTCCAATTTCAGATGTGAATGTTTTTTTAAGTACAACTACTATTGGTTCAGCAACAGACCGCAATGGAAAATATGAAATCGATAATATACCTGAAGGATCATATACATTAGTTGTTTCACATATTGGATATCAATGGCAAAGTACGCCAATAAAAATCCTTAAATCAGAAACTATTGAACTTGACTTTAATCTTACGCCGCAAGTAATTTATTCCAGTGAAGTTGTTGTCACTGCTGACAAACCAGCTAAATGGAAAGAAGAATTAAAAACATTTACCGAAGAATTTTTAGGCACTGATGAATTTTCAGATTACTGTACGATAATAAATCCCGAAGTTTTGAATTTTAAAGAAGATGAATCAAAAAATACATTAACAGCGTCTACAGATAGTACAATTGTTGTAGACAATTACGCCTTAGGTTATAGAATTGAATTAATCCTGGCAAAATTTGAGTATAAACCAAATGAAAAAATTCAATATTTCGTTTTACCAAAATTTCAACTTCTTAAACCGAAAGATGCAAACGAAGAGCAGAACTGGAAAATAAATCGACTGTATTGTTATAAAGGATCGCTTAGACATTTTTTATCTGCCGTTGCAAGAAACAAAATTGAAAAGGAAGGTTTTAAATTATTAAAAGGTGATTTGGAAAAATTAATAACCGGTTCCGGAGATTATTTGGATCCGGATAAATTAATGATTGTACCGGATAATTTCTCATCTCATGTGCGCTTTATTTACCAGGGTTATTTAGAAGTTGAATATTTAAATTCAATTAATAATCCACCAAGCATTTTAAAATTTAATTCAGGTTATGCTTTAATAGATACTCTTGGAAATATTTATAATCAATTTCCATTTGATGAATATGGATATTGGACGCAAGACAGGCTTTCACATTTGCTGCCGCTTGATTTTATACCACCTCATGAATAATTAAATTATTATAATTTTTTTTGAAAAGATTAAATGGTAATTAAATATAAAAAGCCCTATAACCGGGCGATTATAGAGCTTTAGCTCCTTAAAATCAAAAGGCAGGGGAGAACCTTCTGAAAGAGCCACTTAAAAAATATAATTTCTCGATTTAAATTTCCAGAATTTTTTTTGACTGTGTTACAAGTCACCGTAAAATTCTGCAGTTTAATTTTTTTTAAATTGCAAAATGATTTTAAATAAATTTTTTTCAAATCATTTTAATTTAAATACTATCTAAGTTCAAAATAAAATAGCATATTTATAAAAAATAATCTAAGTTCGTCAAACATTTTGAATACATTATTAATAAATCACTAAAAAATAAATTCACGTTGAATAATGATAATTTATAGCATAACTACAATAGTAAAAAAAGAAGTTGAACAAGAATGGTTTCAATGGATGAAGGAAAAACATATTCCAGACATATTGCATACCGGTTATTTTAATAATCACAGAATGTTTAAAGTTAGAATTCCGACAAGCTTGGAAGGTGAAATAACTTATATAATTCAGTACGAATGCCTATCATTGGAGGATTATATTACATATGCGGAAAAAGAAGCGCCTAGGCTGCAAGCGGAGTATACTTCTAAATTTGTTGGAAAAGTTACCGCCGCCAGAACAGTAATGGAAATGGTTTAATCCCTATTATCTTTTTGTATTTATTTAAAAATTTTATCAATACTTTAATAGAGCTCTTAATTTATAATTAAATTTCCTTCCATAAATATTTACTAATCTTTAATAGAGCATAGTAATTATATTGCTGCTTCTTAAATTTATTCTTACTTTTTAAATGGTTTCATAAACAATAAATTGAATTAATCAAAGGAAAAATGTGGGAAAATATTTATTGAGTTTTGCGGTTTTAGTTTTATTCGCAATTACAATTGTTTCTTGTTCAAATAAAAATGAAGAGAAAGAAAAAATAATTTCGAATAGCAAAGCAATTCAGCCGGAGGTTAAAATAATAGATGCTTCACAACTTAGAAATAAAATAGAAAATAGATACGGCAGAACATTGTTTATCAATGTTTGGGCAACCTGGTCGGAACCAAGTTTAAAAGAATTGCCGGATATTCAAAAATTGTTTTATAAATATAAAGATGAAGTGGACTTCTTAAATTTAAGCGTGGATTTAACTTCAAAAATAGATTCAGTTGTTTTGCCTTTTCTTGAAAAAGCAAAATTTAATTTACCTGTATTTGTAATTGATGAAAAAAACGGAATTGAAATTATGAAAATGTTAAGTCCAAAATGGAACGGCGGAATTCCGGCTTCTTTTATTTTTAATAAATATGGAAGAAGAGAAATTTTTATTCTTGGTCGTCAAACTTTTGATAACATAAGTAAAGGGATTGATAGTGTGAATGTGCAATAAATAATTATTTGTAATATGGATGTTAAAAAAATAAAAATAATATCCTGTTTATTGTATAGCATAATCCAAATTTGTTTTATGGGATGCAGGCAAGATGTTTACGATCCCAATAATAAGGATTCGAACATAAACGAACCAATTACTTTGGATTATTATAATTCATTTACATTCATGATAAATGCGAACGACATTACTTATTACGTTGTAGAAAACACAAATCTTGAAGAGCCGTTAGCTAGGATCAATATTGGAATTGAAAGTTATCAATCAGGTTACGTAGAAATTTTTGTAACAAATAATCAGCTTGTTTCATTATACAGCAAGAAGTTGGAAACAAACACTCAGAATTTAAGCGCAACTTTAAAAGGATATTCTCCTGAAAGGTTGGCAATTAATTTTCATAATTTTACCGGTAACCTAAAAATTGTGCTTAATAGCTCATTATAAAGTCTTTACTCATCATATTGGAATAGTATTCGTACCTTTCAATCTTCTGCCAATTAATAAATCTTGAATGTTCCTATTAAACCATATATTTTAAAAATTAGAATCGAATTTATTTCTGCTTATTACTATTAGGGAAAAATTGCTATGCTATTTGATATTTTTAATAAAGAACAATTTTCAATTGCGGAAACCGCATCTCTTCCTACGAGAGAAGAAATTGAAGAAAAATATAAATGGGATCTCACTCATATTTATCAAACCGATGATAACTGGGAAGAAGATTTTAACTGGGTGGAAATAAATATTTCCTCTTATAAAAAATTTGAAGGTAAGCTTTCTCAAGGATCTGATATTTTATTGGAATGCCTAAAGTTTGATGACTCCATCGGTATGAAAATCGATAGACTTCATTTATATGCTTCGCTAGCTAAAGATGGTGATATGAAAGTATTCAAATACCAAGCTATGGATGATAGAATTCGCAACCTTGCAACAAAGGCTTCTTCTGCCGCTTCATTTATCCGCCCGGAACTTTTGGATATTCCAGACGAAGTTTTAATGTCAATGCTGCAAGCAAATGATGAATTAAAAGTATACAAACATTTTTTTGATGATTTATTACGAACTAAAGCTCACACGCTAAAAAAGGAGTTGGAGGAATTATTGGCTGAGTCGAGTGAAATAGTTCAAATTCCTTATAATGCTTTTTCAATGTTTACAAATGCCGATATGAAATTTCCATTGATAAAAGACGATGAGGGAAATGATTTCGAAATTTCTCACGGCAGATATTATGTTGCAATGTATTCTCCCGACCGCAGTTTCAGAGAACGGACATTTAAAAATTATTTAAGCCAATATAAAAATTATGCTAACACTTTTTCCGTTTTGTTTAATGGAAATTTAAAAGCAAATATTTTCAATTCCAGAACACGAAAATATAATTCAACTCGTGAAGCAGCTTTGGACAGATATAATATTCCGATTTCTGTTTACGATGAATTAATAAATGCTGCTAATATTAATTTTAAACCGTTACATAGATGGGCAGAACTCAAGAAAAAGTTATTAAGAATTGAAGAACTTCATCCTTATGATGTTTATGTTAATTTGTTTCAAACAGGCGCGGAAAGAAAATATACTTTTGAAGAAGCAAAGGAAATTGTATTCAAAGCGCTTAAGCCGCTAGGTGAAGAATATCTGACTTCTCTTAAAAAAGCTTTTGATAATCGCTGGATTGATGTTCATGAAACTCAATCAAAAAGAAGCGGCGCTTATTCTTCCGGAACAACCTTTGGAGTGCATCCGTTCGTGTTGTTGAATTGGAACGGATTATTGAATGATA
Source organism: Bacteroidota bacterium (assembly GCA_023475265.1). Taxonomy (GTDB): domain Bacteria; phylum Bacteroidota; class Ignavibacteria; order Ignavibacteriales; family Ignavibacteriaceae; genus FEN-1297. Next base: position 24,528 of record JAMCWE010000013.1, on the reverse strand, counting down.
TTTTTACTCTTGCTCATGAAATGGGTCATAATATGCATTCATTTTATACCGGAAATACGCAGCCGTATCCTTATGCTAACTATTCAATTTTTCTTGCCGAAGTAGCATCAACATTTAATGAATCATTATTGCTCGATTATTTGATCTCTAATGCTGAATCTAAAATTGAAAAGCTGGATTTAATGGAAAAATATTTGAGTAATATTACCTCAACATTTTACCGTCAGGTTATGTTCGCAGAATTTGAAGCGTTGGTTTATGATAAAGTAGAAAGCGGAATTTCTCTTACTCCCGATTTGCTTTGTAAGCTTTATCGAGAACTGTATAAAAAATATTGGGGACCTGAAATTGTAATTGATGAAGAAGAAGATTTCACATGGACAAGAGTGCCGCATTTTTATTATAACTTTTATGTTTATCAATATGCAACCGGTTTTGCTGCTTCTGAAGTTCTTGTTAAAAAAGTAAAAGAAGAAGGCGAACCTGCGGTAAAAAAATATTTAAATTTTCTTAAGGCAGGGAGTTCCGATTATCCTATAAATATTTTAAAATCTGCTGGAGTTGATATGAATTCTCCAGAGCCGGTAATTGCGGTAACTCAAAAAATGGATGAGCTGTTAAATGAAATTGAATCACTTATTGACTAAAAATTGATTCTAAATCTCATCTGATTATTAATATTTAAATATGTAAATTTTAAAATTACTTTTAATAAGGGATAAATCTGTATGAAAATATATTCAAAGAAAGAGTTAAATGATTATCATCAATCACTCACTTATGATGACATTAGTTTAATACCTGTCGAAATGTCACGTGTCCGTTCAAGAACCGAAGCATCTACTTCATGTAAATTTTTGGATTTGGATTTTTCTTTACCAGTTATTTCAAGTCCGATGGAAACAGTAACAGGAATAGAAATGGCAACCGAGTTGAATCGATTAGGCTGTTTAGGGATTTTAAATCGCTTTGATTCATCTTTGGAAGAAGTTCTTAATAATCATAAAAATGGAAATGGATTTAAATCAGTTTCAATTGCACTAAATACATCTTTGGATGTTGTGGAAAAATTAGTTGAACATTATAACATAATTTGTATAGATACTGCGAATGCTAATAACCATGCTGTTCTTCAAAAAACAGAAGAGCTAAAAAAGAAATTTGATGCAAAAATAATTGTAGGAAATATTGCACATGGCGCAAGCTTAAGACAATTGGAAAGCGCTGGTGCAGACGCCGTTAGAGTTGGTATTGGCAGCGGCAGCGTTTGTACAACTTCAATCCAAACCGGAATTGGAATTGGACAGGTATCTTCTTTGCTCAGCGTTTTAATTGCTCGCGAAGATATGAAATTGAAAATCCAAATTATAGCTGATGGCGGAATTAAAAGTCCTGGTGATGTTGCCAAAGCTATGGCTTTAGGTGCTGATGCAGTTATGCTTGGCAGGATGCTTTCCGGGACCAAAGAAACTCCTGGAGAAGTGATAAAATATAATGGTCAGCTTTGGAAAAAGTATAGAGGCTCTGCTTCATTTGGAGTAAAAATGAAAAATGAATTTATTGAAGGGGAAGAAACTATGGTTGGATATAAAGGCGTTGTAAAAAATGTTATAGATAGTATTTCTGATGGCTTAAGAAGTTCGATGAGTTATATGAATTGTTTTAATTTGGATGAGTTGAAAAAAATAGAAACATTTGCAATACTTTCTAATAGCTCTTATATAGAAAGATTACCTAAAATTTAGATTCTCTCTAAATGACTTTTTAGATTAAAATGTTAAGAACAAAATTCAAAATGTACTGAGAAAAATTTATGAAAAGCTATTTATCTTTTTTAATTGTTATAATATTTATTTCAACTTTATTTCCTCAGAAAAAAGCATTTACTATCGCTGATCTTTATAAGATTAAAAATGTCGGATCGCCGGTAGTTTCAAATAGGGGAGATATGATTGCTTTTACTTTGACTGATTATAATTTACCAAAGGGAAGTTCTAATTCCGAAATTTATATTATGAGATCTGATGGAACAGATTTACGAAACATTACATTGAATGAAAAACAAGATTATAATCCGGTTTGGTCTAATGAAGACAAAGGAATTTATTTCGTTTCGACAAGAAGCGGCAACCCGGAATTATTTTATTATTCATTAGAAGATGATAAAACAATTCAAATAACTTCGATACCTACCGGTGTTGATGCGCCGGTAATTTCACCTAATGGAGAACTTGTTGCATTTTCAACTGATGTATATCCCAACTGCGGAGATAATGAAAATTGTAATAAAGAAATTGATTCCGCAGCTTCAAATGGCCCTGTTCAAGCTTATGTTGCCGATCATCTTTTATTCAGACATTGGACGGATTATTCCGCTGGAAAGTATACACATATTTTTATTTATGATTTAAGAAAGCATAATTATATTGATGTCACTCCTGGAAAATTTGTTTCACCTACTTTTATGTTGGGCGGCGGCGTAGGTTATAATTTTTCACCCGACAGTAAGGAACTTTGTTTCGTGTCTAATCATGATCCTCACCCGGAAGCTTCAACAAATGCCGATCTGTGGATAGTTCCGGTAACTGGCGGTAATGCAATTGATATTACAAAAGAAAATAAAGCATGGGATGGTTGGCCTATCTATTCGCCAGATGGAAAATATATTGCTTACAGAACACAAGAAATACCAAATTATGAATCTGATAGATTTAGAATTGCACTTTACGATAGGACATTAAAAACAACTAGAATAATTACTGAAAAATTTGATAATTGGGTTGATGATTTCAAGTGGGCGCCAGATTCTAAATCAATTTATTTCACCGGTGAATATGAAGGTTATTCGCCGATTTATAATATTGAATTAAATACAGAAAAAATTTCCGAAGTAAGCGGTGAAAAATCAATTTTTGGTTTTGATATTTCTCCTAATGGAAAATACATTTATTACTTAACGAAATCGGTTGACAAACCTGGCGAGATTTATCTTTTAAATCTAACGAATGATTTAACAATTGAAATGACAAACTTCAACCAACAAATTCTAGATGAAGTAGATGTTCGTCATGCAGAAAAGATTTGGGTGAAAGGAGCGGGCGGAGATAATATTGAAGTGTTTATAGTTAAGCCGCATAATTTTGATCCAAACAAAAAATATCCACTTATTCTCAACGTTCATGGCGGGCCGCAAAGTCAATGGATGGATTCATTCCGTGGGGATTGGCAGGTTTATCCAGGGGCAGGATATGTTGTCGCTTTTCCTAATCCGCATGGCTCAACCGGTTATGGACAAAAATTTACTTCTGAAATTCCTGGCGATTGGGGAGGAAAAGTTTTCGAAGATTTAATGGATGTTACAGATTCACTTCAAAATCTTTCTTACGTTGATAAAAATAGAATGGGCGCTATGGGATGGTCTTATGGCGGATATATGATGAATTGGTTTCAAGCAAAGACTAAAAGATTTAAATGTTTAGCTTCTATGATGGGCCTTTATGATCTGAAATCGTTTTGGGGTTCAACAGAAGAACTTTGGTTTCCCAATTGGGATTTAAAAGGCAAGCCATGGAATTCTGATGAATATGAAAAATGGTCGCCTTCAAGCTATGCTAAAAATTTCTCTACGCCCACTTTAATAATAACTGGTGAAAAAGATTTTAGAGTACCGTACACTCAGGGTATAGAATATTTTACTACTTTACAAACACTCGGAATAGATTCGAGATTAATTATTTTTAAAAATGACGGTCATTGGCCAAATTATATTAAATCAATGCCGCTTTATTATGATGCACACCTTGATTGGTTTCATAAATATTTAGGAGGTAGCCCCGCGCCATATGATGTCCACGAAATGGTTGAAAACATAAGCAAGGAAATTAATTAATGAAGATGGGATAAAAATATTTTAGTTATTTCAAAATGATTATAAACTATTGATTCGAATGAAAATCCGTTTATAATTTTATTTTATGCATAGGTTCGAAATTACTATTTGAATAATAATCATAAATATTAAAATTATCTTTTAGATTCTTGCTGGAATTGGTTACTAAATTTTTTTGAATATAATTTATCGTATTGTTTTTCTCAATTACAATTTGTCTATTTGCTAAGAAGGATGCTTCTTCATTTAATATTTTAAAACGTTTTGATTTAATTTCATTTTTTTCTTCAACAGCTAAAACTGGTTGAAGAGGTAGGTTAGCAGATTCAGCAATAGTTGGTTTCATATATGGTTTTATTCTTGTCCTATCTTTTAATTTGAAAATGAAATATGAAATTAAAACAACTATAGCTGAAGCAAGTGCAAATAATTTTAGGGTAAAAATAATTATTTGTAATAGTTCCATTTTTTTATCCGTTATTTTTTATAAATATTTTCAAGTATTGTACCATTAAGAAATATTCAATTTTTAACCTATTCTGAGATCACAAGAGCAGAATTAGTGAGAAAGGCTTATCAATTTGAGACCAAAATTTGATTTATAGCCGGACATTCATCAATAATAAAAAATGATAAAAGCTTTTGATTTGATTTTATTTGTATTGTTTGATAATTTAAATAATGAAATTATAATGATTTATATAGTTAATATAAAATTTATAGGGTATCTTTATGACTAAGGCAGATATTGTTGATAAGGTAGCATCTGGGACTGGACTTACTAAATTGGAAACCGAAGCTATAATTGAAGGTTTCTTTAAAACTGTAATTGAAACTCTAAAAGAAGGAAAAGGAATAGAAATTCGCGGGTTTGGAAGTTATAGAGTTAAGAAAAAAAATTCTAGACAAGCAAGAAATCCTAAAACAGGTGAGTCTGTTTATGTACCTGAGCACTATGTACCTACTTTTAAATTTTCAAAAGATTTTAAGGAACTTGTAGATAAAGGAATGAAAGAGTCGAAAGCGAATGGTTAAGCATTGCCCCGAGTGTGGTTCTAAGTTAGAAATAGAATATAAATTTTGTCCTGAATGCGGATATGATCTAAGAGAAATAGATAAGAAGGTAAATGTAAGCAAACAGGAATCAACACCTTCAGATTCTAAACAAGAGTTATCAAGTAAGATTATCTGCGATAATTGTGGTGAAGAAAACGATTCAAATAATTTAAATTGTTTTAGCTGTGGTATTAAATTATCGAATGTAAAAACAACTAAAACTTTTGTACAACCTAAAAAAAATTTACCAACTCCAAAGCAAAATTCTAGAGTTGCTGATAAAAAAAATAATAACCCAAAACGAACAATTGATGTCCAACAAAAGAAAAAATTAAATAAAATAAAAACTATTACAATTATCGCTAGTGGGTTAGGATTAGCGCTAATTATTTTATTGTTTTCTGGCGTCTTTAACTCTATAATTATTCCAAACTCATCTTCTACAAAAAATATAGATCAGAATTCTGGAATTGATTTAAATAATGTTCAAAAAATTAATTCACTTGAAGAAGTTGTTAAAGCCAATCCAAAAGATACAAAATCAATATTGGAATTAGCACATTTAAAAAATGATTCCGGGATGTATGAACAAGCTATTGCAAACTATAAACAATATTTAGCTTTGGTTCCTTCAGATCCTGATGCAAGGATTGATATGGGAATCTGTTATTATAATTTGCAAAATTATAATGAAGCAATTAATCAAATGCAACTTGCATTAAAATACGATCCCCAACATCAAATTGGATTTTTAGATTTGGGTATAGTTAATTTGGCCGCGGGAAATTTAGACAAATCAAAAGAATGGCTGCAAAAAGCTGTTAAATTAGATCCAAACTCTGAGTATGGTAAAAAAGCAGATGAATTATTGAAATCACATAATAATCAAACAAATGGAGGTAACTAATGCCTTGTGGCAGAAAAAGAAAAAGACATAAAATGTCTCACATAAAAGGAAAAAAAAGATTAAGAAAAAATCGTCATAAGAAAAAATTAAGATAGATTTAATTTAAATTTTTTTTATAATTAAATGGTAAATGGTTTTTTACATTTACCATTTTCTTTTTCTATCAGCCATCTTAGCTCAGCTGGTAGAGCAGCGCATTCGTAATGCGCAGGTCGCCGGTTCGATCCCGGCAGATGGCTCAACTATTCAATCTTTAAAGAAATTAATTTCAAAGTGGGATTTTTTTTCTTAATAATCTACTTTAACTATTCTTTCTAACTTTTTTTATTCAAAAAGATAGAAAAAGAAAACTTGCCCAAAGTGTCAACTAATACTTAGATTTTGCTTAAAAATCAAAAGATTTTTCTTGACTTTATAATAATTTTTCCCTTATTTTGGAGGGTAGTGGGGAATTGTGGTGAATTTATCCAAATTTTGGGATTGAATTTGTTTAGAGGACAATTTACATATTCGGTTGATTCCAAAGGCAGAGTAAGTATTCCTGCAAAGTTAAGGAAACAAGTCTCTGCCGATGCAAATGATACTTTTGTTATGACAATTGGAACAGTAAATTGCATTGATGTCTATCCATTGGATCAATGGCAGCAAATTGAGGCTAAATTATTAGAACTGAATGCCTATCAACCAAAAGATGGAAAATTTATAAGAATGATTTTGCAAAATGCTTCTGATGACACTTTAGATTCTCAGTCTCGAATTTTAATTCCTCAAAATCTTTTAAAATATGCTAAGATAGAAAAGGAAGTTTTGATTTTAGGTGCTTTGAAAAAAATTGAACTTTGGAATCCTGAAGTTTTTGCAGAATATTTGAAACAAACTCCGGATACTTACGAACAAATAGCAGCAGAAGTAATGGCACAATGATGAACAAACATCATACGCCTGTTTTATTAAATGAAACCTTGCAATATCTGATTACTAATAAATCAGGAATTTATTTTGATGCAACACTTGGATTTGGAGGTCACTCTCAAGGAATACTGGATAGTTTAAATAATAATGCTTCGCTAATTTCAACAGATGTTGATACGGACGCTTTCAAGTTCTCGAAAGAAAAATTTAATCAAGAAAAAAGAATTAAAATTTATAACTATAATTTTTCACAAATTGATTTGATATCTAAAATTGAATCTATAAGTAGTTACGATGGAATATTTGCAGATCTTGGAGTTTCATCATTTCAGTTAGATAATATTGAATCAGGCTTTTCATATAGAACTGAAGCAAAATTAGATTTAAGAATGGACAAAACAAAAGGATTAACTGCCGCAGATATTGTAAATTCATTTTCTGAAGAAGAATTGGCAGATATAATTTATAAATATGGAGAAGAAAAAAATTCTCGAAAAATAGCTAGAAGTATTTGTGAAGCAAGAAAAATAAAAAAAATAAATACCACTACTTATTTGGCAAAAATAATTGAAGATATTACGTCGCCTAATTATAGGATGAAGACGCTATCAAGAGTATTTCAAGCATTTCGAATCTATGTTAATGACGAATTAGAAAATTTAAAAAAATTTTTAAAAAAATCCGTTGACCTTCTAAATAATGGCGGAAGGATAGTGATTCTTTCTTATCATTCACTCGAAGATAGAATTGTAAAAGAAGATTTTAAATTTGAAACTATTGATTGTATTTGTCCTAAAGACTTTCCGGTATGTAAATGTGATAAAGAAAAACGATTAAATATTCTTACTAAAAAACCAGTTGTTCCAAGTGAAGATGAAATTAAAAATAACAATAGAGCACGCAGTGCTAAATTAAGAGCTGCTGAAAGAATATGAAAAAAAGTGCAAAGCCATTAATATTTTTTAGTCTGTTCGTATTTGTTGCTTATACTTTATTAACTCTAATTTATGTAGGCGTCGGGCTTGAATGTGAAAAATCAACTAAAGAAAAAATTTTAACGAATGAAAAATTAAGCGATCTAAAAAATTGGAGAATAAATTTAGTCGCTCAAGATCAAGCATTATCATCGGAAGAAAGAATCGTAGATATAGCTGTAAATGATTTAGGAATGATTAAAAGAACTGAACCGCCGATAATTTTAAAAGTAAACAAAGATAAGATTGAATCTATATCAAAGATAATCGACAAAAAATATGAATAGTTCTAGAACTATAATAATAATTGGATTTATAGTAGCATTTTTTACCGTGTTATTATATCGGCTGTTTGATATTCAAATATTAAAAAGCGATAACCTAAAATTTTTTGCTAGACGTCAGCAAATTGTTGTAGAAAAAGTTCTTGCAGATAGGGGTTTTATCTATGACAGAAATAATTTATTGCTTGTTTACAATCGTAATGATGTTTCTTTTTTTGTTGACCTAAGAATGCTTACAAAAAAAGATAAAATTAAAATTGCGAATAAATTCTCTTCAGTTTTTGGCGGAAGTAAAAAATATTTTCTTTCTGAAATGAGCGATTCAGGAAAAACGATTTGTATAGAAAAAAAAGCTCCAAGCGAAAAAGCATTATTGGTTAAAAATTTTAAAATCAACGGATTATTTTATCGTGAAGATCCTACGACTGTTTATTTCTATAAAAATTTAGCTTCTCATTTACTTGGTTATGTCGGCAATGATTATAAAGGTGTTGATGGAATTGAAAAATCTTGCGATGATCTTTTATCAGGACAAGATGGAAGTATGGTCGTCCTGCGTGATGCAATTGGAGATATGATTACTGTTGCAGAAGAAGAAACTAAAACAGCAGTTCCCGGCGTGAATATATATCTTACTATCGATAAAACTTATCAATCTATTTTGGAACAAGAATTACAAGATGGATTAGAAAAATTTGGAGGCACTTCCGCAGTTGGAATTATAATGAATCCCAACGATGGTCAGATTTTAGCTTTAGCCAATTCAGCGGATTATGATCCAAACGAATATTGGAAGTATACAGATACTGTAAGACGTGACCGTGCAGTTACAGATACATATGAGCCTGGTTCTACATTTAAATCTTTTACGATGGCTGCTCTTCTCGATAAAAATTTGTGCAATCTTGATGAGAATATTTATGTAGAAAACGGAAGATACAAATTCAAAAATGTTTATATAACTGATGCTCACAAAAGTGAGTGGCTTACTGCGCGTGGGGTAATTGAAGAATCCAGCAATATTGGAATGTCAAAGTTAGTTCAAAGATTGGATGACGATACTTTTTATAAATATTTAAGAGCGTTCGGCTTTGGTAATTACACATCGATTGAATTGCCTGGCGAAGTAAGAGGACTATTAAGAAAGCCAAATGATTGGGGACAAGTTACAAAAGAATTTATGTCATTTGGGTATGGCGTCACTGTAACGCCGGTTCAATTGATATCTGCTTATTGCGCTATCGTAAACGGAGGAATTTTATATCAACCTCAAATTATTGAAAAGGAAGTTAAACGAGACGGACAAGTAATTTACGAAAGCTCGCCAAAAGAAATTAGAAGAGTTATATCGGAAGAAACGTCTTTTAAAATGAGAAATTTATTAGTCGGTGTTGTTAAAGAAGGAACCGGAACTAATGCACAACTAAAATCAGTTACTGTTGGAGGCAAAACGGGAACTTCACAAAAATTAATTGATGGTAAGTATTCTAAGCAGCAATATAATTCGTCATTTGTTGGTTTTTTCCCTGCAAATAATCCGCAATTAGTTTGTTTAATATTAGTGAATTCTCCAACTGTAGGAAGATATGGCGGTTCGGTTGCTGCGCCAATTTTTAAGAATGTAGCTGAAAAAATTATTGAATTAAATCCAGGACGTTTTCAAGATTATCAAAATATTCCTAGCCAGAAAAATATTTTGATTACTGAAAATGTAAAAGAGACAAAAACTCAAAACCAAAATTCTTCTAGCATATCTGATTCAACAAAATATATTATGTCTCTTTCAAACATAAAAAATATGCCCGATCTTAAGGATTATTCGTTAAGGGATGCGATACAAATTTTATCTAAGCTCGGATTGAAATATAAAGTTTATGGATCTGGTAAAGTTGTTTCTCAAAGTATTCAACCGGGTGAGCACATACGATCAGGCCTTTCTTGTGAATTAAATTGTAAAGAACCAATAGTAGACGGTACGGTGGTTTATTAATGGAATTAACTCAATTAATAAATAGTGTAAAAACAATTCAAGTTATTGGAGAAGTACAGCGTAAAGACGTTTCCGGAATTTATTATGATTCGCGTCGAGTAATAAAAAATTCTGTTTTTGTAGCTATAAAAGGTTATAAAACAGATGGTCATCATTATATTCTTGATGCGTTAAACAAAGGTGCAATTGCTGTAATACTTGAAGATAATTTGAGTGTGCCGGATGAAATTTTTACTCATGATAAAATTGCCAAAATACTTGTCAATAATAGTCGAACTGCATTAGCTGAAATTTCAAATTCCTTTTTTAAGGAACCTTCAAAGAAATTAAAATTAATCGGAATAACCGGAACCAATGGCAAAACTACAACTTCATATTTTATTAAAAGTATTTTAGAAACAGCAGGAAGTAAAGTCGGTTTAATTGGAACAATTGCAAATTATATTGGTGAAAAAGAAATTAAATCTTCAATGACTACTCCGGAATCCAATGATCTGAATGAACTGCTTTTAGAAATGGTTGATGATAAATGTTCTTATGCCGTAATGGAAGTTTCTTCCCATTCACTTGCATTGAACAGAGTTTTCGGTCTTGATTTTAGTGTGGCTGTTTTTACAAATATCACTTTAGATCATCTAGATTTTCATCAGAACTTTGAAAATTATCTTAAAGCAAAAAAGATTTTATTTGATTCTCTCAGTGAGTCTGCAATTGGAGTTTATAACATTGATGATAAAAATAGTCCCCCAATTATTAGTAATTCAAAAGCTAAATTGTTTTCCTACGGCGCATCTTCGAATGGCGATTTTATTTTGAAAGATATAAAATTTGATTTAAGCGGAACATCATTTGTAATTGAATATAAGAAGAAGAATTATAATGCATTTACTTCTCTGGTTGGTGAATTTAATGCTTATAATGCTATTGCAGCTTTCGCAGCAACAGTATTACTTGGTGTCGATGAAGAAAAAGTAATTGATGGTATAAAAAATACTAAACAAGTTCCGGGACGATTTGAAGCTGTTGGAACCGGTACAAAAAAAGCAATCATCGATTATTCGCATACACCGGATAGTCTTGAGAAGGCGTTAAATGCCGTTAGAAAAATTGTTAAAGATAAACAACCGGTTTATACCGTCTTCGGATGCGGAGGAAATCGGGACAAATCAAAAAGACCGTTAATGGGAAAAATCGCTTCTGACCTAAGTAAACTGGCAATTGTTACATCAGATAATCCAAGATTTGAAGATCCATTTCAGATTATTAATGAAATTAAAATCGGAATAGAAAAAAATAATTACAAAGTGATAGAGAATAGAGAAGAAGCAATTCAATTTGCGATTCAAAATTCCGAAGATGATGCGGTAATCTTAATTGCCGGTAAAGGACATGAAAATTATCAAGAAATTCAAGGCATTAGAAATCATTTTTCCGATAAAGAAATTGCTGAAAAATATTTACAGAAATGAAAAAGAAAATTCTTACAATCGACGACTTATTTGAAATTCCAACGGCTGCTATTTATAGGCCGGAAAATTATGTGCCTGCAACTTCAGTGTTTATTGATTCTAGGGTTGTACAAAAGGATTCAATATTTATAGCCATTAAAGGCGAAAAATTTGATGGACATGATTTTGTTTATGAAGCTATTAAGAAAGGAGCTTCAATAGTAATTATCAACGAAAAAAAATTACCTGAGTTTAACAATCTTTCTGTACCGGTAATGACGGTTAGAGACACAGTGCTTGCTCTTGGCGAGATTGCAAAAACCTGGCGAAATAAATTGGATACAAAAATTATTGGTGTTACAGGCAGCGCCGGAAAAACAACAACCAAAGAAATGCTTGCTTCGATATTAAGTTCAAAGTATAAAATAAACAAGACCGTTGGAAATAATAATAATCATATTGGCGTCCCTCTTACTTTACTTAGTACAAATGATCAGCATGAGTATTTAGTGCTGGAATTTGGCACAAACCATTTTGGCGAAATCGCATACACTGCAAAAATTGCGCAACCTGATTATGCATTAATTACCAACATAGGAAATTCACATTTAGAATATTTGAAAAATAAAAAGGGAGTTTTGAGTGAAAAAGTTGCACTGTTTGAAACTGTCTCTGCAAAAAACGGATATGTCTTTATAAATAATGATGATGTAATGTTAAATAAAACTTTGCTCAATTATTCTAAAAGAATCACATTTGGTTTTAGCAGCGCTGCCGACGTTAAGGGTACAATAAAAAAATATAATGATGAAGGTAAGCCTGTAATTGAAATTTCTTATAAGGATAAAAAATTTGAACAGCAATTGAATTTGTATGGCGAGCAAAATGCACAAAATTTTCTTTCGGCTGCTGCTATAGCGCTAAAATTAGGCTTGACTAATAAAGAAATTTCAGATGGACTATCAAAATTTAAACCAATTGAAAAACGTTTAAATGTTAGGAAGATCAAAAAAATTATTTTAATTGATGATACTTATAATGCTAATCCGGAATCGATGAAATATGCTATTGAACTTATGTGTAAAATAAAAAATTATGAAAACAGAATAATAATTCTAGGTGATATGCTTGAACTCGGTGAGAATAGTTCCAAATTACATATTGAACTTGCCAAGGTTATAAAACGAAATAAAATTAATAAAGCTTTTTTAATTGGTAACCAAATGATGAACCTGGATTTGGAATTAAAAAAAATGGATGTAGAATCAATGCATTTTACCGATAGAAAATGTATGGAAAAAACTTTAGGTGAAAATAATTTTAAAGGATCGGTGATTTTGGTAAAAGGTTCAAGAGGAATGAAGATGGAAGAGTTTGTAAAAATAATAGAAGATAAGGCGCATGAATAATGCTTTACTATTTATTTGATTATATAAATAAAATTTTTAGTCCTCCGGGATTTAGATTATTCCGATTCTTAACATTCAGATCGGCAATTGCTGCAATCACCGGACTATTCCTTTCCTTATATCTTGGTCCAAAATTAATTTCTGTGTTACAGAAAAAACAAATTGGTGAAGCAAAAAAAATTGACGGCCCTAAATCTCATTGGTCAAAAGCAGGAACTCCAACAATGGGCGGAATAATTGTAATCCTTTCTGTTGTTATTCCTGTTCTACTTTGGGCTGACTTGAAAAGTATTTATATTATTTTAATCCTAGTCGGTACAGTTTGGCTAAGCGCAGTTGGCTTTTTAGATGATTATTTAAAAGTTGTAAAAAAATTTCCTAACGGTTTAATAGCTCGTTATAAACTTTTAGGACAAGTGATAATTGGTTTAATCATTGGTGCAGTGATTTATTTTTCACCTCAATTTGCCGGCGTTAATACTTTAACGACAGTGCCATTTTTAAAAAATGTAAATTTTGATTTTTCCTATTTGTATATACCGGTGGTTATATTCATAATCACTGCAACTTCTAATGCCGTAAATTTAACTGATGGATTAGACGGATTAGCAATTGGCGTGACTACAATTGTGATGTTGACATTAGCAATAATCAGTTATGTAAGCGGAAACGCTATTTATGCTTATTACCTGAACATAATGTATTTGCCAGGTTCAGGAGAACTAACAGTTTTTGTGGCCGCTTTAATCGGAGCGTCATTAGGATTTCTATGGTTCAACTCTTATCCTGCACAAGTTTTTATGGGAGATACCGGCTCACTTGCTTTAGGTGGTGCGTTTGGAATTCTTTCTGTTCTAATAAAGAAGGAATTACTAATTCCAATTCTTGGCGGAATATTTTTCATGGAAACTGTTTCGGTAATTATTCAACGAGTTTATTTTAAATATACAAAAAGAAAATACGGCGAAGGCAAAAGAGTTTTTAAGATGGCTCCGATTCATCATCATTTTGAAATGCTTGGCTGGCCGGAACCCAAAATAGTTATGAGATTTTATATCATTGCAATTATTTTAGCAATAATTAGCTTAGCTTCGTTTAAGGTTAGATGATGGAAATTGAAGGAAAGAAAATATCGATTATCGGTGCAGTTAGAAGCGGAATTGGCGCTGCAAAATTAATTTTGAAACTCGGAGGATTTCCTTTTGTCAGCGATTCCGGTTCTGAGCCTAAGCTGAAAGAATCAATTAAAAAATTGAAAGAATTAAAAATTGATTTTGAAATCGGAAATCACTCTGAAAAAGTTTTCGATTGCGAATTAATGATTGTTAGCCCCGGAGTTCCATCTGATGCAGAAATATTATTAAAAGCTCGTAAGAAAAAAATCCAAATGATCAGCGAAATAGAAATTGCTTCATCTTTTTGTAAAGGAAATGTTATTGCGATTACCGGGACCAACGGTAAAACAACCACAACAAGTTTATGTACGCATGTAATGAATCATTGTGGAATGAAAACTTATGAAGCTGGTAATATTGGAACAGCTTTTTCAGAAATCGTGCTTGAAGTAAAAGAAAATGAATTTGTTTCGCTGGAAGTTTCCAGTTTCCAACTTGATTTGATTGATAAGTTTAAGCCCAAAGTTGCTGTGATTCTAAATATTACTCCGGATCATTTAAATAGATACGAAAATAAATTTGATAATTATATCAACTCCAAGTTAAGAATCTTTAAGAATCAGGATCAAAATGATTTTCTGATTCTAAATAATGACGATCTGACTTTAAGTGATTCAATAAATAATTTAAACGGAACAAAGACAGGGTTTAAAAGCAGAGATTTTTACTTTTCATTATCAACTGATCAACCAAATGGATGCAGCTTAACGAATGAAAAAGTAATATTCAAAAAAGATGATGAAAAATTATTTGAATGCTCTGTTAATGACATAAACTTAAAAGGCGAACACAATATTGCAAATACAATGGCAGTAATTACAATTGCAAAATTATTTGATGCTGATAATAAGAAAATTAAAGAAGCGCTAAGCTCATTCAAAGGTGTTGAGCATCGCCTTGAATTAGTTAGAGTGATTGGTGACGTAAAATTTATCAATGATTCTAAGGCCACAAATGTTGATTCGGTTTGGTACGCATTAAGAAGTTTTGATGAACCAATATTCCTGATATTAGGCGGGCAAGATAAAGGAAACGACTACAATAAAATTAAAGACCTTGTAAAGAATAAAGTTGTTAAAATTTATGCAATCGGTTCGTCTGCGGATAAAGTTTTTAATTTTTTCCATTCATTTGTTAAAGTTGAAATTAAACAAAGTCTGGAAGATGTTATTCATGCCGCAAACAATGAAGCCAGACAAAATGAAGTTGTTCTTCTTTCACCGGCATGCGCAAGCTTTGACATGTTTGAAAATTATGAACACCGCGGAAAAGTTTTTAAAGAAGCAGTAAATAGGCTGTAAATGAAAAAGTTAGCTCTCATAATATTTTTTGATGCTTTTATTTTGATGCTGCTAGGCTTAATAATTGTAATGAGCGCAAGCAGCACTTACAGCGAATTCAAGTTCGACAGTCTTTTCCATTTATTCAATTCTCACTTCTTTAAAGTCGTTCTTGGAATCATATTCATGATTTTATTCAGCTTTATTCCTTATGATATTTATAAGGAATTTAGCAAACCCGCAATTATAGGAATTGCTCTTATCCTTTTAGTAACATTATTTGTTGCGCCGGATATCAAAGGCGCAGGCAGATGGATTCATTTAGGGTTCTTTTCTTTTCAACCGGCAGATGTTGCAAAGTTAATTTTAATAATTCATCTAGCAGCACTTTTAGAAAGTAAAAAAGAATTGCTTGGAAATTTTAAGAAAGGTTTTCTCTATTTGTTTATTTGGACGATTTTAATTTCTGCGCTTATTCTTGTTCAACCAAATGTTAGTAACGGTGTGCTTCTTATTTTTGTTTCGTTAATTTTATTATACGTCGGCGGTGCAAAATTTAAACATATTTTTATTTCTGCTTTAGGCTGTTTAATTGCCGGTGCTATTGTCGCGATGGCTTTTGCTCATTCACGGACTAGAATTCTAACTTTTATAAACAGCACGCAGCATGGCGGCGAACCGAACATTCAAGTTAAACAAGCGCTGCTCGGTTTGGGAAGCGGTCATATTTTTGGAATGGGAATGGGACAAAGTTTACAAAGCAATTTATTTTTACCGGAAGCTTACGGAGATTTCATCTTTGCAATTTTAGGCGAAGAACTTGGATTTATCGGCGCAGCAATCGTAATGATGTGCTATCTCGTTTTATTCTTTGCCGGAATTCTTGTTGCTAAAAAAGCTAAAGATCGCTTCGGTCAGCTATTAGCTTTTGGAATTACATTTTCAACAGTTGTGTATGCGTTCGTAAATATTGCGGTAGCAACAGGCTTGGTTCCAACAACAGGCTTACCATTACCATTTATTAGTTACGGCGGAACGTCGTTAATATTTTTGTGTATATCGATTGGCATTCTTGTAAATATTGCTTTGTCAAATTCAATGGTTAAGACGGTAGAAAATCAGATTGCAAATGAAATAAGTAAAGCATGAGAGAAAAAAGAACACCATATCGATTTTTATTTGCCGGTGGAGGTACCGGAGGACATTTATTTCCAGCTGTTGCTGTTGCCGAAAGGATTAAGAATAAAATTCCTGAGGCTGAAATTTTATTTGTTGGTACAAAATCAAAAATTGAAGGAAGAGTCGTTCCGCAGCTTGGTTATAAATTTAAATCAATTTGGATAAAAGGATTTTCAAGAAAAATAAATATTGAGAATTTTTTATTTCCGTTAAAAGTTTTGGTATCAATTATCCAATCAATTTATATAAATATGAAATTCAAACCTAAAGTTGCAATTGGTTCCGGCGGATATGTTTCCGGCCCGGCGATTTTCGGTTCTTCAATTTTTGGCGCAAAAATAATTTTGATTGAACAAAATAGTTATCCCGGAGTGACAACAAGATTGCTTGAAAAATATGCTGATGAAATTTATATAAGTTTTGAAGAATCAAAAAAATATTTTCGTCACTTGAAAAAATTATTTTTATCCGGCAACCCGGTCAGATCAAACCTTAATTTGATTAATAAAAATGAAGCACTGAAAAAATTTAATTTGTTACCAGAAAATAAAACACTTCTTGTTCTGGGCGGGAGCCTTGGAGCTAAATCAATTAATGAAGTTGTTTCTAGTGTAGTTAATGAATTGGAACTGAAAAAAGTCCAGATTATTTGGCAAACAGGCAGCAATTATTTTGATCGGTATAAAAATATCCAATCAAATTTTATAAAAGTATTACCGTTTATTGATGAAATGAATGTAGCATATTCCGCTTGTGATATTCTTTTAGCAAGAGCTGGTGCCACAACGATAGCAGAAGTTTTAAATTTAGGCATTCCATCTATTCTAGTGCCTTCGCCAAACGTTGCAGAAAATCATCAATACTTTAATGCAAAATCATTATCTGATAATAATGCAGCTATTTTAATTGAGGATAAAAATCTTCAAGTTGAATTAAAAGAAAAATTATTTTCGACAATATTTAGCAATGAAAAATTAGATAAGTTAAAAGATAACGCCTTGTTGTTAGCCAAGCCTGATGCGGCTGATATTATTGCCCAAAATGCTATTAGGTACGCAGAAGCAGTATGAATGAAACTCAAATAAATAAAAAGATTATTTTCAAATATAATATGTCGTTCTATTATCAATCTACAATTATATACTTTGTCGTTTTCATATTGTATGTAATTATTCGCGGTGAATTTGTTGAGAATGCATTTCATCTAATTACTAAGGACCCGATTATTTATTTCTTTGCCATAATAGTTTGTGTTTCATTAATCAGTCTACTTTATAATTTATATCTTAATAAATATTTGGAAATTACGGAAGAAAAAATTTCTTTTGTGAATCGATTTGCAATTAAATCTTTTCCGTTGGAAAATGTATCCGAAGTAAAAATTTCTAATCCTAAAAGAAGATTAAAGAACAGAGCGTTTCGAATTGTAAGAGTTAGATTAAAACATAGAATGAGGCCAATAATTATCAGACCTTATGATTATGAAAATGAAAATGATCTGATTGCAAGATTTCAAGAATTAAAAGAAAAACTGGAAACGAATTAAATGTTTAAGAATATTAAAAAAGTGCATTTTGTCGGGATCGGCGGAATTGGTATGAGCGGAATTGCTGAAATTCTTTTAAGCCAAGGCTTTGAAATTTCGGGTTCTGATAAATCATTAACAGAGATTACTGCAAGACTAAGCAGCTTAGGTATGAAAATTTTCGAAGGACATATTGCAGAAAATTTGACTGACGCAGATGTTTTGGTTTATTCATCGGCAGTTACTTTAGATAATCCGGAAATTAAAGCGGCGATAGAAAAGAAAATTCCTATAATCAAACGTTCCGAAATGTTAGCCGAATGCATGAGAATGAAATACGGAATCGGCATAGCAGGAACTCACGGCAAAACCACAACAACATCAATGGTTGGATTAACTTTAACCGAAGGAGGAATTGATCCGACTATAATTGTTGGCGGCAAGCTTAGCGGACTTGGTGGAACAAATGCACGTTTAGGACAAGGCGAATTTATTGTAGTTGAAGCCGACGAATTTGATAGAACTTTTTTAAAGTTAACACCAACCATCGCAGCAATTACAACTTTGGAAAGTGAGCATCTAGATACTTACAAAGATTTGGATGATATTAAATCCGCATTCATAGAGTTCGCAAATAAAGTTCCATTTTATGGCTTCATCGTTTTGTGTTTGGATGAACCTGCGCTTCAAGATATTATTCCGCATATCAATAAAAAAATATTTACTTATGGTTTAACAGCCCAAGCAGATATTCGAGCCATCGACATTACTCATAATGAATTTTCAAGCTCATTCACTGTTAAGTATAAAGGTAATGAACTTGGAAAATTAAATTTGAAGATACCTGGGATTCATAACGTAAAGAATTCCTTGGTTGCAGTTTGTATTGCCAAAGAATTAGGGATTGATTTTAAAGTGATAAAAAAAGCTCTTGAGTCGTTTACCGGAGTTTACCGCCGATTTGAAATAAAATATAATAAAGAAATTTTGGTAATTGATGATTATGCACATCATCCAACGGAAACAAGTGCTACGCTTGCCGGTATTAGAAGCGGCTGGGATAGAAGATTAGTTGCAGTTTTTCAACCTCATCTTTTTACAAGAACAAGAGACTTTTACCAGGAGTTTGGAAGATCATTTCTTAATACAGATATTTTTGTTTGCACTGATGTTTATCCGGCAAGGGAACAGCCAATCAACGGTATTACCGGTGAGATAATTGCTGATGCTGCTAGAAAGTTCGGTCATAAAAATGTTATTTATGTAAAAGATAAAAATGAAATTCCTCAAAAATTGTTAGAGATAAAAAAAGACGGCGATATAATTATAACCATGGGTGCCGGCGACATTTGGAAGTACGGTGAAAAGTTTGTTGAACTTATTAAATCATAAATTTAAATGAAAGAAAAATTGAGCAAAATATTAGGTCTATTTCTTTTTGCGATATTAATTTTTTGCATTTCATATTTGGTTTTTTCATCAAACACGAAAACAAACAAAGGAGCAATTAAGATGATCGAAATAACCGGTAACAGGCTTTTGCCGGTAAGCGAATATCTTACTTTTACAAAGCTTGACGATAGCTCGCAATATTACAATCTTAATCTTTCAATGATTAAAGAAAGATTTGAAAAACATCCATATATAGAAAAAGTTGATGTAGAAGATTTAGGAAATCAAAAAGTTAAAGTTTATTTAACTGAAAAAAAATTAGAAGCACGGTTACTATTAAATGGAGAGTCAAAATTTATTTCAGATAAATTTCAAGTACTCCCGATATTGTCAGTTGCTAAAATGGTCGATTTACCAATCATAAGTAATATGAATATCAATCAAAATGTTAATTCGCTTTCTATTTTGAAGAATGATGAAATGGTTCAGGCTTTTAAGATTATTGATGCAGCAAAACTGACTAATGAAGACTTGTATGAAAAGCTCTCAGAAATTAACCTACAAGACGGAGGCGATATACATCTTACATTATCAGGGATAAGACCAACAGTATATTTCGGCATAGGCGAAGCTGCAAAGAAAATGGTCTATCTCGATTTAATGTTAAATGGAATGTCAAACAGTAACAGTTTGGTAGATAGCAGCGAATACATCGATTTAAGATTTGCAAATGAAATATATCTCGGTTCCGCGGAAAAAATAGGTTTGAGTGAATGAAAAAAAATATAATTGTAGGTCTCGATTTAGGTACAACAAAAGTCTGCACAGTTATTGCAGAAAGATCCGACGAGGATAATCGAATTAATATCCTCGGATTTGGTGTTGCACCGTCAGGAGGCTTGCACAAGGGGCTTGTAGCAAATATCGGTAAAACCGCCGAAGCAATTAAAGAAGCTGTTTCAATTGCTTCGAATCGTGCTGGATTAGAAGTAACATTAGTAAACGTTGGTGTTGCGGGAGAACATATAACAAGTATTCGTCATAGAAATTATATTACTATCAGCGGTGAAGATAGAGAAATAACTAAAGCTGATCTTGAAAGATTAGAGGCTGATGTACGAACAATTAGAATTCCGTCCGATAGACAAATTCTTCATATTATACCGGAAGAATTTTCGGTTGATTATCAAGGCGGAATTGAAAATCCTATCGGCATGTCAGGATCAAGATTAGAAGCAACAAATCATATTGTGCTTGCTTCAATTCCTGCAATCCAGAATATAAAAAAATCAGTTGAAAGAGCGGGACTGCAAGTTCAAGATTATATTCTTCAGCCGATTGCATCGAGCTCATCAGTCTTGGAAGAAAGTGAAAAAGATTTAGGTGTTGCACTAATTGATATCGGCGGTGGCACGACAGATATTGCAATATTTCATAATAAAGCTATTAAGCATTCAAAAGTAATTGGAGTGGCTGGCAATCAAGTTACTAACGACATACGTGAATCGCTTGGAGTTGTTACTGAAGAAGCTGAAAAGCTTAAAAAAGAATATGGTTATGCTTCTGAATCAGCAATCATTAAAGATGAAGATATTCTTATCCGCGGAGTCGGTGCTCGAGGTAATGCAAAAATTCCAATCAGTCTTCTAACTCAAATTATAAGTTTAAGAATGCGTGAACTATTTACACTGATTGATAATGAAATAAGAAGCGCTGGTTTCAAAAATAAAATTAAAGCCGGTATTGTTTTAACCGGCGGCGGGTCATTATTGAAAGGATGCACTGAATTAGCGGAAGAAGTTTTTGGACTACCAACACGAATTGGAGTTCCGCAGGAATTAGGATCTGGTTTGTCAAATGAAATAGAAAGTCCGGAGTTTGCAACTGTGGCAGGACTTATTCGAGGAATTCCCGGCGGCAAATCAAGCGAATATCAAATTTTAATTAAACCCAAAAAAGTTCAAGGTAAAAATAAAATATCATTATTAGTAAAAAGGGTACAACAATTTTTTGATGAATTATAATAATTCAAAACAAGGAGGTACACAATGGCGCGCTTTGCAACACTTGATAGAGGTAGGCCAATGTCAGCAATATTAAAAGTCGTTGGTGTCGGCGGCGGCGGCTGTAATGCAATTGAGAGCATGATAAAAAGAGGTCTTACCGGCGTTGAATATGTAGCGGTAAATACCGATGCACAGGTTCTCAATAGCAGCAGTGCAACTCATAAGATTCAAGTCGGTACAAGTATTACTCGCGGGCTCGGCGCTGGCGCTGATCCTAATGTTGGTAAGAAATCATTGGAAGAAGATCGAGAAAAACTTGCCGAAGTGCTTTCAGGAAGTGATATGGTTTTTGTTACCGCAGGTATGGGCGGAGGAACAGGCACCGGTGGCGCACCAGTTGTTGCCTCAATCGCAAAGAGTATTGGCTCTTTGGTAGTCGGAATAGTTACCAAACCATTTAGGTGGGAAGGGAAGAAGCGCATGCTTAATGCTGAACAAGGAATTCAGGATTTAAAACAGCATGTTGACAGCTTGATCATTATCCCGAACGAAAGGCTTTTAAGCATTCTTGATAAAAGTATAAATGCATTTGCTGCATTTGATAAACCAAATGAAGTTCTATACGAAGCAACAAGAGGTATTGCCGACATCATAACAATTGAAGGATTGATAAATGTTGACTTTGCCGATGTTCGTGCAGTTATGAATCAAAGCGGTGAGGCATTGATGGGCTGCGGAATTGCTAGTGGTGAAAACCGTGCAATTGAAGCTGCGCAAAAAGCTATCTCTAGCCCATTGCTTGAAGGCGTAAATATTAAAGGCGCAAAAAGTGTTTTGTTGAATGTTACCGGTTCGAGTAATTTAACAATGCAGGAAATTAATGAAGGTAACAATGTAATATTCGAGGCAGCCGGTGAAGAAGCTAATGTTATTTTTGGCTGCGTAAGAAAAGAAGAAATGAATGACTATGTTTCTTATACTGTGATTGCAACAGGATTTGAATCGTCTCATCAAGGATTTAGTGCTAAAGCTAAAAATACAAAATCTCAACCAGCAGATACTTTTAGAGGCGGATTTAATTTTCTGGAAAATACTGATATCGATTCAGAAAATTTGGAAATACCGACTATACTTCGTGTAAAAAGTCCCAAATCAACTTTAGAAGATAAACCAGAAGAAAACGAAACTCCTCAAAGTGGTTTCAACTTTTCCCAAAGGGACGGATTCCCGGACGCTTCCAGGTATAATTGGGCAAAAGAAAAAACAAATAAAGTTAATGCTGAGAACGGTAAAGATGATGAAGATAGTTCATCATTCCTTAGAATGATTATGGATTAATTTTAACAATATTTGGAATAATTTTATTTGAAGCAAAAATAATTTTTGCAAAGGAAGAGTAATTTATTCAGAAATTTGGCGGCGCATTTGAAAGAATAATAATCATTCATCGTAATGTCTTGATTCGATGAAGATATTATTATCCTCGTCCATTGAAATTATAATTCTATTTGGCCGACAGCAAATATCGCAATCTTCTATAAAATCCTGTTTGCCTTCTATTGTTAAATCAATCCAAACTGAATTTGATTCTCCGCAATATTGGCAAGTCCACACTAAATCTTCATCCGTGGTGTGTTTCTTTTCCATTTTCATTTCCTTTTTTTAACGCAGATAAAATTTAATTATCAGATTAACAACCGTAAATACCTTCATTTTTATCTACCAATTTTGATTAATTTTTATTAAATATATACGATAAAATATGATGCAGAATTTATGATTGTTAATTCATAGGCTAAGGAAAAAGGGGGAAAGGGTTTGCTTGTTAGTAAAAGAGGTTACTTCATGTTTACAAATTGAGTTGGAAATTTTAGTTCTGTTTCTTTGACTAATTTAATTACTGCTTGAAGGTCGTCTATTTTTGGTGCTAGTACGCGGATTTGTTCATCTTGAATTTGAGCATTAACCTTAAGTTTTGAATCCTTTATCATTTTTGTAATTATCTTGGCATTCTCAGTAGAAATCCCGCTTTGAAGATCAATTTTTAATTTTAATCTGCCGCTTGCTGCTGATTCGGGTTCACCAATTTTTAAAGCTTTGACCGAAATTCCTCTCCTGATAAACTTAGTTTCAAGAATATCAATGCTGGCTTTTAGAGAATAATCATCTTTTGTATTTATTGAAATAAATTTTTCTTTTTTATTCAATTCAATTTCTGTTTGAGAATCTTTTAAATCATATCTCTGATGAATTTCTTTTATTGCCTGATTAACAGCGTTATCTGCTTCTTGAAAATCAATTTCAGAAACAATATCGAAGGAATGATTCTGTGCCATATATTTCTCTCATCTTTTTGTCGGGGTGCCCGGATTCGAACCGGGGACCTTCCCGATTTAATCGGGAAGCGCTAACCGGATGAAATCTAACCCAGTTTTGTAAAGATTAATTATTATTATCAATGAGCCATTTGATATATTTTTTACTTTTCATAGACTTGAGTTTCAGCTCAAATTTAACGGCATCTGTGATATTAGAAAATTCTTTGCAATAAACCAACTGCCATGGAACACCGCTTTTTGTAGAAGAACTTTGTGAAGAATTATGTTCTGAAATTCTTCTTTGGATATTATTCGTATGACCAATATAATATTTATTTAATTTTTCACTAGATAATATGTAAGTGAAAAAGCTCATGTCGGGGTGCCCGGATTCGAACCGGGGACCTCTTCGTCCCGAACGAAGCGCGCTAACCGGGCTGCGCTACACCCCGAAAATTTATAACGAAATAAAAATCATCGATACAAAAGAACAAAGTAAAAATCACACACAAACCGGGAACCTTCCCGATCAAATCGGGACGCGCTAACCGGGCTGCGCTACACCCCGAAAATTTATAACGAAATAAAAATCATCGATACAAAAGAACAAAGTGAAAATCACACACAAACCGGGGAACCTTCCCGATCAAATCGGGACGCGCTAACCGGGCTGCGCTACACCCCGAAAATTTATAACGAAATAAAAATCATCGATACAAAAGAACAAAGTAAAAATCACACACAAACCGGGAACCTTCCCGATCAAATCGGGACGCGCTAACCG
>JAMCWE010000178.1 GCA_023475265.1 Bacteroidota bacterium | reverse complement strand
CGACGAAAACATTCGACCCGTTGAGTATTTGCATTTGATCATACATGATTAATCTCCTTCCATATCAATTTCGAATAAAGTTTGTTCGATTAATGCAGCCAAATCTCTAATTGCTTCATTACTCGAACTATTTTCTAATCCGGAACCGCTTATACTTTGAATGAGTATCTTCCGGAAATTAGAAAGTTCTTCTCGTGTTTCTAATGTAACCGTTGTCGGTCTGAATCGTGTTTCTTGTTTGATCTTCAAGTTGGCTTTTCTCCTTTTATTATCCTTCCACTGAAAGGATAATCTAAATAAGTTTTGCGTTCTGTTGTTTTGTCACCAGTACAATTTCTGCATGTTATACACCAAACATATTTTTGTCTGATACCTTCTGGTTTATTGAATACTGCTACTAGGGAACCACATACTGCACACTGTTCCACTACTGTGTCCTTAGTTAGTATTAAATCAATGTGAGGTTGACAGATTCCATGAGTAGCGTAATTAGTGCAATCGGGATGCTCGCAGATATGGTCTGTCATTTAGAAACCTTCTCCGTTGCTAGTTGTGCATCAGTAATCTCATTAAGTTTATCAATGAATATTTGAGTTGTGTCATTCATAGCATGGAAATAAACTTCGGTTAGAATCTGATAGTAGTCCTCTTTGGCTCGAACCGCTTTGAAGTTACGAGCATATGCAAGTTCAATCTCATCAACTTTTGCACTTAGAAATTTGCTTACTTCTTCAGGCATTGTCATTTCGTAATCCATGTTAGTTTTTAAATAAATCTACAGATATGATAATCTGTTATTCTTTGTGTATCAAAATTTGACAACTCTTTGACAAAGATTTTGGCAATCATTCTTGTACTAAACGATAGCAAATATCCTTCTTCACTTTTATAAGGTCGCCACTTAACTCCGTCGGGTGTTGGTCCATACAACATTATAAAATAGCTTGCCCCAACTCTCTTCTTACTCATACTTTTTTCCTCCAATTGTTTTCATTCCTTCACCTTCTTTCTAATATGTTCTGCTTGTGAATAATGAATCGACTGATGTATTGTTTCTTTATGATTACTTATACCACGAACACCTAAACTTTGCCATGTCGGATTAACTTGCTCAATCTTTGCTTCACTATGTAGTCTAAGATGGTGTTCATATCCCTCTTTCTTATCCCCTACTACAACTTTGATGACTTCTCCAACTCTAAATCTTTTGTTCTTTTTTGCTTTCTCCATGTTGCTCTCCTTCAATTGTTTGGTTGAATAATGGTTCTTCGATAATATCTCCTTCGGTGAACCCACGCTTAATTAAATCTCCGATATGCTCAAGTGTAGATTTACTTGGTGGACCGGATATTGTCTTACACTCTTTCTCAGTATCCCAACAACTGATGCTAATAGTCCAATAACCTTTGATCATTCCTTTACCTCCTCGACACTTTCCAACTCACTTTCTTCCGGTTGAGCCGTATAACTAGTGTCTAAATTAGCATTGTCAAATACGATTTCGTCTCCGTCTTCGTATGATTGTCGTGCTGCTGCTTCGTTTGGTGCTTCAATTATGGATACCCAAGATTCTGTCCTGTTGTCAGTCCATCTTAATTTGAATTTAGGCATGCTGCTCCCTTTTTATTAATTAATGAGTTCACAAGAGAAGGAAGACAGAGCCGGAAAAGAAACCAAACAGAACGGTCTTATTCCCATTCAGATATCCCCTCTAAAGTGTTATTTATATAAAGTGTTTTAATGATTGGAAACATAATGGTTTATCTATGTTGATGTCAAGTTGCTTCTTAAGTTTCTTTGAACTATATTCGAAGTAATCAGTCCCGGCTAATAGTTAAAATCACACAATATCAAGGGCTGTGGAAATAGCATTCTCTAACTTCTGATCGTACCAAATACGAGCTATCTTCTTCCACTTGGACTGAATCCTTACAATAGGATACCTTACTGATAGATTGGTTAAATCAGCTATAATTAACTATTTTATACGCCTCTAATGGTGTACTCTATTTACTCTTTTTAAGGTGTAATCTTGAAAGGTTCAATCAGGTACGTCCGTCCGGGCGCTTCGGTGCGCCCGTCCTCAAATGGCATCAGTCCAAGTCTAATAGTTATTACACAACCTCTAATAGCAAATGAAACAGAACAAAGAAAATTTGATGACTGGCTCTATGAAATGTTGTGTGTAACCAAACGTCTAGTGATTGTATTACCCGCAGAATAAGTATTTTAAGTTTGATTTAATAGTTTCAGAAATTTTGCAGAAATGTATGAGGGATATTTCTTCCATTTTTCCAATTACAAATTACTCTACCCCCCTATCATTTTTCTATTCGCAGTCATTCACTAAGCATACTACTCGTTTTGCTCTCCGGGTTTGTCTTTCTCCTTTTGCGAACACAATAATGTGTTTATTAATTAGGAGTTTGACATGACACAATTCAGAACATCACCTGTATCTACACAATTAACAAATCTATTCAAGAGTTTAGCTTTTGGACATGGTTTGAATGCTTGCAAATCTGGTAAGTATGCTGGTTATGGCGTTAATATGCGCATTCCAGAAATAGCAGTTGATATCATCAAAGCTGATTTAGCTGATAGACCTAATAACGAAACTTATCTCGAAGTAGCTAATAACTATGCTATCGTTAGTGTATCAGAAGCTAAAGAAGTTCTAAATCAATCTACTGGCGAAGTTATCAATTATGAACCAAGCGTTCTATTGATTCCTAAAACGCATATCGGCAAGATTCAATTCGATACTACAGCTTGGGAATCTCTCGCAGTTAAACCAGTTGCAGTAGATGAAATGGCTTCATAATTAGTTAAACAACAGAGTGAGCTAAATGCTCACTCTTTTTATTTTGCTTCCACAAAAATTATTGTTCCTAATCTACTTCCCGAATAATAGATACCTCGTGAATATTAAATAAGTAGTAGCTATGACTACTTTTCGGGAAAATCACGCTGCTATTTGCGACCAAATTTCCTTAAAAGATTTTGTGAATATGAGATCCCCAGAATTTGAATATTCTAACATTTGTTGCGCAATCATTTCTTCAATGTGTCTTCGAATCGCCGTTGGTGAGATTCTTAAAGTGTCATATAAATCTGCCTTAGATAATGCCCTTTTTGAATCATATATCAATCTCAAGATATTAGCCCTCATCACTGGAATAGTGGATATCACAACTTCTAGAATAATTTTAAAAGCTCTAGATTCATTCCCTTCATTTATACACAACAAGGACTTATACAAACTAACTAAACCCATTAAAATCCGGAACGGTTGTTCAGGGTGATGAATATTTATAATATCTCGATTATAACCATCTCTTTCGACTGCTGCTCGTCCGACGGCAATTAATTGCGCATAGGCATAAAGTTTATCTTTGTGAAGCTGAGTTAATTCAACTTTGTATATATTTTGTTTTTTCTCTTCGATAAAATCAGCAACCTGGTCTATGATTTTTTGGTCAAACCCTTTGTAGAGATCAATGCCTTTAATATCATCTGAAGTAAATGATGGGGGGATAAAATTATAGAAAAGGAAACGTTCTCCCAGATCGTTACTTTTTTCTTTATAAGTTTCTATAGATTGGGTTACACATCCGAGAACTGCAACCTTACCTTCCCAGTTCTGGATTCCTGCTATATCCATTCCAGTACCTAATCCGGCTTTACCATCGTATATAATTCTGAGCTGGTTGAATATCTGATCTCTATCATTTGCTTTTTTTTGTAGTACTGTTGTAAAGTCCGGAAAAACTAATACTCCCTTTTCCTTTACTTCCCTTCTTATGTAACCACCTTGAGCACTTTGATGTCCGGAAAATAAAAACTTAGAAGTTATGCTAGGTAACGTGTGAATACCTTGAACCTTACTTGTTAATTTTAAAATTTCCGTTTTCCCGCTTGATGGTGGTGCAACAATCATTATCCAGACTGGTCGATCAAGTTCAACTGAGACAACAGTCGCAAGAGTTAAGTCAATTATGTAATCATTGTGTTCATTATATATCATTTTTTCACTTACCTTCCTTCGTATAATTCCCATGTCAATTGCGTTATTAGTATTTGCCATTTTTCCCTCTTTGCTTAGATTAAGAGTCGGTTGAGCTTATCGTCTAATTTTCAACGTGGGGTAAGCTCATATTAGATTAGTTGCCACATCCAACTTGATCTCCGATTTAATTAGTTAGTTATTAAATTTTTCTTGTTGCAGATACCTTTTCTACTTGGATTTGTGCCCGTTCGATACGAGTAAAGTTCACAGTCATTACAAGTACAGTTTTTAACTTCCTTGGATTGATTGCATGAACAGTCAAGACATTTTCGCCTTATAGCTTTAAGAGGTGTTAATTTTTTCATTCATACTCCTTTTTATTTTTTTGCGGTGCTAAGGAAATAAAAATGAAGCGTCTAGTGTTAGAATGATTTTAGAATTCTATTAGAAAAGGAGTAGAATTATTCTTCAATGTGCGGAATTTTAAAAAATAAAGCAGTATTAAGCAGAGATTAGATTTTTAGTATAATTGATAAATTGTTTCTCATCCCATTTTTTAAATTTGTGTTTTATCTCAGGATAAATGGCATGTGTATATTCGGCTACGCTTATAATTTTAACATCATTTTCTTGTTGAATAATATTTTTATAAGCGTGACCGCAGAGAGAGGCTATATCTTTTTTTATGTATTTCCCCTTAAGTTTTTTAATTTCAGAATTTATGTATTTGATTGATAGATTTAGACTTTTCGTTTTTATTGCTTGTTGACTAAGAGGGACTTTGGATAATTCATTGCTGAAATTTTGTTCATTGGTTTGTTTTGTATCGGACATTACAATGCTACTTCGAAAAGGTACATCGATCCATTCATTATAGAACCAATTCTCAAAATATTTTCGGACTAAGATAAAGAACGCAAATACATTTTGAGTATAGTAAGCAAAAGGAACATTCTCCAAAATCGTATGCCATTCTTTTTCAGTAGAAATTATCCTCAAATACTCAGAAGTGTTATGCTCATTCAAGATTATCCTACAACATTCTTTATTGGAGAAAGCTCCATAGTTTTGATTGTATTCCTCTACTGTCATAATAATATTACGGGATCTTCGTTTGTTCTTATAACATTCATCCATTAAAATATCGCCATTCTCTTTTATTGAATACTGTACACTTGTGTGAACAATTGCTTCTGTAAATTTTTCATCAATGTGCTCATCACTCATAAAACTATGATCATGGAGAGTGAAACTGGGTATGAGGGAATAGGCATTATCAGTCATTGTAAATCGCTATTTGTTTTCAAATGAATTAATTATTCCCCTCATCTGCTCAAGGGCGTCTTCCAAATTTTCTGCTATTTCTTGTGCTAGTACATCAGGTGCCGGTAAATTTGCCGAGTCTTCAATGCTGTCATCTTTAAGCCAGAAAATATCCAAGCTAGTCTTATCACGTTTGATGATTTCATCATAACTGAAGCGTTTGAATCGTTCTGTCTCTTCCCTCTTGAATCTATTTTTAGGATTATAACACTTTATAAAATCTTCCAAGTCAGAGTACTTCAACGGATTTGTCTTCAATGTGAAATGCATATTGGTTCTCAAATCATAAATCCATAATTCTTTAGTCCACGGTTTTTCACTTGCCGGTTTCTTGTCAAAGAAGATTACATTAGCCTTTACACCCTGAGCGTAGAACACGCCTGTAGGCAATCGTAGTAAGGTATGAACATCACAACTATGAAGTAAATTCTTACGTACTGTTTCACCGGCACCTCCTTCGAACAGTACATTATCGGGAACAACAACTGCGGCTTTACCATTTATTTTAAGAATCGTCTTGATATGCTGGACAAAATTCAATTGCTTATTTGAAGTCGTGGCTGAGAAGTCTGTGCGTTCATAAGAAATTGTTTCTCTATCGGTCTTGCCCTCTTCATTAATTATCGTGATGCTGCTCTTCTTACCAAATGGAGGATTTGTTAAAACGTAATCAAATCTTTCTCCGGTATCAGAAGCCAAACTGTCGCTCACGACAATCGGACTTTCTTCACCGCCGATGCCATGCAAGAAAAGATTCATAGCGCATAGTCTTGCGGCGCTGTCAACTATTTCCCAACCTTTGAATGTATTCAATCTGAGGAAATTTAGTTCGTCTTTGTTCAATTTGAAGTTATGTGTAAGATAGTTATGTGCCGCTAAAAAGAATCCTCCGGTACCGCAAGCCGGGTCGCATATTGTGCTATTGGGTTGTGGATTTATTATTGCAACCATACCTTTTATTAACGCTCTTGGAGTAAAGTATTGACCCGCACCGCTTTTAATATCTTCAGCATTTTTTTCTAACAACCCCTCGTAAATTTTTCCTTTTAAATCAACATCTAGACCGGACCAAGTTTCTTCATCGATCAGTTTGATTAGCCGTTTCAATTTTGCCGGGTCTTGAATTTTATTTTGAGACTTGCGGAAGATAACACCAAGCATTCCTTTCGACTTGCCAAGATTCTCAAGTGCATGTCTGTATTGGATTTCTAACTCATCGCCTTCTTTTGATGACAAAGTATTCCAATCATACGCTACCGGAATAATTGACGCTCGTTTATATGGTGGCTTAGTAAGTTCATCTGCCATCTTAAGAAATAACAAATAAGTAAGCTGCTCAACATAGTCACCGTAGCTTACACCATCGTCACGCAATACGTTACAGTAGTTCCATAGTTTTTGTACTAGTGTATTTGATTCATTTGCCATTCTTAACTCACGATCTTCTTAATTCTTGTTTTTTTGTTTTGTCTTTGGCAATATAACGACCAGTTTTAGGCGCACCTTCAAATATCACGAATTCTAAATTTCTTAATAATTTCATATCCCGTTCAGCTGTCCTTTTTGCTAACCTAAATTTTTCAATTATCTCAACCAAAGAAATACCGCTATTTAATATTATATATACCAGTTCTATCTTTAATCTTTCTTTTACCGCACCGTTTACACCGCCATTATCACCGACACCACCACCGACATCAAACGTGAGATATTGCCGTAGTTTCAAATCTTCGGTACAAGTGTATTTGATTCATTTGCCATACTAATTCTTATTGTTTATAAGGTTTTCAATCACTTTGAACCATTGCAATTTTTGCAACAGTTGCCGTTATTAGTCTCAACTACCGAGTGATACTCGGTTATTCAACTTGTCGGGATTCCCACCAGCTTCAAATAATGTTGGACAATATTAATTTATTTTATTCTTCGCTTCTTATTTTCTTTTGGGGAACCGTCAGGTAATGCCTGACTGTTGGATTTCGTTTTTGAAATCTT
>JAMCWE010000018.1 GCA_023475265.1 Bacteroidota bacterium | reverse complement strand
ACAAATCGACAGAAGATACCAGGAAAGAATAGTTGAAGTTACTGCTAATGTTACCGGAAGAGACTTAGGCGGCGTTGCAAATGATATAAAAAATAAATTATCAAATATCCAAATTCCTGCCGGCTTTCAAATACAACAAAGCGGAAATGTTGAACAGCAAAAACAAGTTTTCGGTAATTTATCGCTTGCGTTATTGTTAGCAATAATTCTCGTTTATATGGTTATGGCTTCCCAATTTCAATCTCTTATTGACCCTTTCCTAATTATGTTCACCGTTCCGCTGGGAATGGTTGGAGTAGTTTGGGCTTTGTTCTTAACCAACACAACTCTTTCCGTAACTTCTTTTGAAGGAGTTATTGTTATGATTGGTATAGTTGTGTCAAACGGAATATTGCTGGTAGATTATACAAATAAATTAAGGAAAGCCGGGATTGAACTTCATGAAGCAGTTGTAAAAGCCGGACGAACTCGATTGAAACCTATTTTGATGACAACTCTTGCAACGGTACTTGGCCTTATTCCTCTGGCGATAGGAATTGGCGGTGAGAAATCCCAAGCACCTCTGGCTATTGCTGTTATTGGCGGCTTATCTGTTTCAACATTGTTGACTTTATTTTTCGTTCCAACACTTTATACTGTTTTCGAAGAGAGATTTCGAAGAGAAATGATTAAAGATGAAGAGGCTTTGGAAAATGAGTAGGAATATATTTTTAATTTCTTTTCTATTATTTTTTTCTGCAGCTAAATTTTGGAGTCAGCAAGAAAATTCTTTGGTGAAGTCGGATTCTTTAACTCTGCAAGATTGTATAAATATTGCTTTGCAAAAAAATCCTCAGATAAAAATTGCTGAAGGTAATTACGAGTTTTCAACTTCATCACTTACTGAAACAAGATCAACTTTGTTCCCACAGGTGTTGTTCCAAACCGGATTAACAAGGAATGGAGGAACCACATTTATTGGTCCAATTGTAAGAGAAGGCTACTACAATAATTTTTTCTATGGCGTTCAGGCGCAGCAGCTTGTTTTCGATTTTGGTAAATCATATACAAGAGTTTCTGCGTCTGCTGATTTAAAGTATGCCTCCGAACAAGATTTGATCAGCACAAAACAAAATTTAATTCTTTCAACAGAAACTGCATTCTTTAATTATCTTCAGGCAAAAAGAATAAATGATGTAAGTTTAGAAGTTCTAAAGCAGGCGCAAGAACATCTGAAGCAAGCTGAAGCATTTTATAAAGTCGGCAAGGTGGCTAAATTTGATGTGCTCAAAGCTCAAACCGATGTTGCAAATGCTAAAGTGAATTTAATTTCTTCTGAAAATAATATTCGAATTAGCAAGCTTCAATTGGAAAATATCCTTAACCAAAAAATTCCTGAGAATGTACAGCTGAAAGATAACCTTGAAGTAAATCAGGACAGCATTGGTTTGGAAACCGCAGTTGAAACATCGCTCCATAACCGGCCGGAAGTCATTTCAAGTAGGTTTAGAGTTGATGCCAGCAAAGAGCTATTAACTTCTGCATGGATGGCAAATCTTCCATTGATTAGTGCAACTGCAGGCTACAACTGGAGAACTTATGCAATCGATGTTCCTTTCCAGAATTCATGGAATGTCGGGCTTAATCTTTCAATTCCAATATTTCAAGGCTTTGCACTTGATGCAGGCATTGATCAAGCAAGAGCAAATTTAAAAACTGCTCAAGCTTCTGATGAAGAATTGAACCAATCGGTTAAGCTTGATGTTCAACAGCAATATTCCAGTTTAGAAGAAGCAAAAGAAAGAATTGAAGCTACTCGTTCTCTTGTTTCACAATCGGAAGAAACTTTGAAGCTGGCTGAAGGAAGATATAATCAAGGAGTCGGTAGCGCAGTTGAAATAACTGACGCAAGAGTTACTGTTTATAATGCTAGGACTTCTTATATTCAATCACTTTATGATTATCAAGTAGCTTACGCACGATTGAAGCGTGCAATGGGAGTTTTAAAATAAAGCAGTAAAAGCGAAAAATTAATAGGTTCATTTTATTAATGAAGCGGGGATAATTTTACATCGAATATCATGTGAAATTTTTCTCCGAATTTATTAAATCAGTTTGAGTTCTTTATCAGTAAAATTATTCATGGGTAAGGTATGAAAAAAACAATTATAATATCGGCAATAATTATTGTGCTGGCGGTAGCGGCATATTTTTTATTTTTCACGGGTGATGCAAATGCATATACTTTTAGATTTGATAAAGTCAGCAAAGGAGATCTTACTGTTTATGTTACTGCTACTGGTACTTTAAATGCGGTAACAACAGTCGACGTCGGCACTCAAGTTTCAGGTATTGTTTCAAAGCTTTATGCTGATTTTAATTCCGTTGTAAAGGCTGGCGACATAATAGCACAAATTGATCCGACATTTTTAGATCAAGCCGTTAAAGATGCCCAGGCAAATTTAGATAGGGCAACAGCACAGTCTAATCAATCTGAAAGAACATTTGAACGCACAAAAACGTTGTATGATAAAAAACTTGAGTCTCAGGCAAATTATGATATTGCATTAGCAAACTCAGAAGTAGATAAAGCATCGTTGAAGTCTGCTCAGGCACAGCTTGATAAAGCGAGGATTAATCTACAGTATGCAACTATTTATGCGCCAATAAATGGTGTTGTTATAAACCGGCAGGTTAACGTTGGACAGACAGTTGCGGCAAGCTTTTCTTCGCCTACGCTTTTTACAATAGCAAATGATCTTAGTAAAATGCAGGTGGAAGCAACTGTTGACGAATCCGATATAGGCAGCGTAAGCGTTGGGCAGCAGGCTACTTTTACGGTAGACGCTTATCCCAATGATAATTTTACCGGGATAGTTTCTCAAATAAGATTGGCTCCTCAGGTAGTTTCAAATGTTGTTAACTACACAGTAATTATCAGCGTTGAAAATGACAATCTAAAGCTTATGCCCGGTATGACGGCAAATGTAAAAATACTTGTCGGCGAAAAGAAAAATGTTATGGAAGTTTCTAACCTTGCATTAAGGTTTCAACCGCCGACAGACCTTATTGATACTACTTATCTAAACCAGATGCGAAATATGTTTAAAGAAAGATCACGCGAGCAGGCTGGTATGGAACAAAGCGATAATAAAACGCCTGCTAATGATAAAAATCAAAAACCGGCTGCTACACAAAGAATGCAAAATCAATTCAATTCAGGCCGGAGAGAAAGTAATTCCGGGCAAATGATGTCTGGAAGTTTTGATAGAAACAGGTTCCAGGCAATTCGTGATTCAATTATTAAAGCTCACGGCGGTAAAATGAGCAGGGAAGAAATGATGTCTGAATTTAAAAAAGCATTCGACAAAATTAAGAATGCTCAGCAGATGAAAAAGAATGTAATACAACCGCAGCAGAACAGCGGCGCAAATCAATATACGATTATTAATAATTATCCACAGTATGAAAAGAGCTCTTACGTGCCGGTAAATCAAGTTGGGCGCGGTAGAATTTGGGTTTTAAATTCAAAAGGGAAGCTTGAGCCGGTGTTTGTAAGGACAGGTTTGAACGACGGTAAATCAACTGAAATAATTTCCGGCAAAATAAAAGAAGACGAACAAATTGTAATTGGCGCAGATTCGAATGTGGAAGAGAATAATAATAATCAAAATAGAAATCCATTTTCCGGACAGCAGCAAGGCAACCGGAGAATGATTGTAAGGTAATAATATGAATACAATAAATTCATCTCAAATACCCGCTGGAAAAAATAATGAGCCTCCTGTCATCAAATCGGGATTGCAAGGAGAGTACTCAATTCATAATAATAAGCTGATAGAAATTGAGAAGCTTACGAGGACTTATTTACTTGGCGAAGTTGAAGTTCATGCACTTCGGGGTGTTTCCATTGAAGTATCCAAAGGAGAATTTGTTGCTATAATGGGTGCTTCCGGTTCCGGGAAATCTACCTTCATGAACATTCTCGGCTGTCTTGATAAGCCGACTAAAGGCAATTATATATTAGACAACATTGAGGTTGGAAAGCTTACGAGAGATGAATTAGCTCTTATAAGGAATAAAAAAATCGGTTTTGTTTTTCAAGGTTTCAATTTGTTGAGCAGAACCACCGCACTGGAAAATGTTGAACTTCCCTTGTTTTACAGTACGGTTTCAAATAAAGAAAGAAAAGAAAAATCAGTTGAAGCTTTGAAGAAGGTAGGACTGGAAGAGAGGATTTATCATTATCCGAACCAGCTTTCCGGCGGACAGCAGCAGCGCGTCGCAATCGCCAGGGCGCTCGTTAACAATCCTTCAATAGTTCTGGCAGATGAACCTACAGGAAATTTGGACAGCAGAACCAGCGTTGAAGTAATGGAAATTTTTCAAAAATTAAATGATCAAGGTATTACAATTATTCTTGTTACTCACGAACCGGATATCGCATCTTTTGCAAAAAGACATATTGTGTTTAGGGACGGAAGAATTAAATCGGATAAAATTAATGTTAACCCTAGGAATGCATCAGAAGTAATTAAAACAATTCCTTCAATTGATGAGGAGGATGAAGCATGAAGATATTGAATATTATTTTAGCTGCCTTCCGGGCGTTGCAAAGAAATAAAATGCGTTCGTTTCTTACTATGCTCGGAATAATTATTGGTGTTGGCGCTGTAATAACAATGCTTGCTATTGGGCAGGGCGCTGAATATTCCGTTAAACAGCAAATCGCCTCGCTCGGAACTAACGTGCTGATAATTTTCCCCGGATCACAGCAGCAAGGCGGAATCAGAGTAGGTGCAGGTTCCATGACAACATTAACTGAAGAAGACGCACAGGCAATCCGCACTGATTGCCCCGCGGTTGCTTA
The DNA here is from genome assembly GCA_023475265.1 of Bacteroidota bacterium. Taxonomy (GTDB): domain Bacteria; phylum Bacteroidota; class Ignavibacteria; order Ignavibacteriales; family Ignavibacteriaceae; genus FEN-1297. The sequence goes on along the minus strand of JAMCWE010000018.1, from coordinate 2,495 downwards.
TGTTTCACCCGGAACTTTTGCCGGAGGCCAGGTAATTGCCGGAAATTTAAACTGGGCAACACTAATCCAGGGTGTCGGTGTTGATTATACTCAGATTAGAGATTGGGATGTTCAGTATGGAAGCTTCTTTACGGATCAGGATGTAAAGGGTGCAACCAAAGTTTGTGTCCTTGGAAAAACTGTTGCCGATAATCTTTTCCCGGATTCAGATCCGGTCGGGCAAAATATTAGGATAAGAAATGTTCCTTTTAAAGTAGCTGGCGTGCTTACAAAGAAAGGCCAAAATGCAATGGGGCAGGATCAAGATGATATTATACTCGCTCCCTACACAACAGTTCAAAGAAGGTTATCTCATTTTCCTTACTTAAGACAAATTCTTGTATCGGCTACCAGCTCAAAATCAATTGAGACGGCTCAAAAGCAAATTACTGATCTTTTAAGAATGCGTCATAAAATTGCCAGGTATGAAGGAGATGATTTTACTATCAGGAATCAATCCGATCTTGCAAATGCCGCAACTGCAACATCACAAATTCTTACAATACTTTTAGCAAGCATCGCGTCCGTATCGCTGCTTGTTGGCGGAATAGGAATTATGAATATTATGCTGGTATCCGTAACAGAAAGGACAAGGGAAATCGGAATCAGAATGTCAGTTGGCGCCAGGGGAAGAGATATCTTAACTCAGTTTTTAATTGAAGCTCTTGTTCTTAGCTTGCTTGGAGGAATAATCGGAATAATTTTAGGAGCTGCCGGCTCAAAAGTAATTTCAAGCTTTGCAAAATGGCCGACGTTCATAACTGCATTTTCAATTTTACTCTCGTTTGGATTTTCTATACTTGTTGGTTTGTTCTTTGGATTTTACCCTGCTAGAAAGGCAGCGCTGCTTAATCCGATTGATGCATTAAGGTACGAGTAGAAAGACAAATTAGAAAAAGTAACATCAAAAGGTTCATAAAATAACAAGGTATATGGGTATAAGGTATAATGCAAAAAGCACCTTTCACTTTATACCCTATCCCTCTTATAATCCCATCACCATCTGCTTAGATGAATCTTCTTCTTATTGAACCTGTTTTCATTTTTCTTTTTTTCCGCCGGGTAACCCAATGCGATAATGGAAATAGGTACTATGTTTTCCGGAATTCCAAAATATTTTCTTAATCCATCAATTGTATCTTTGTTTGGATAAGAACTAATCCATACTCCGCCAAGCCCAAGTTCGTGAATTGCAAGCAACGCATTCTGAGTAGCAGCAGAGCAGTCTTGAACAAGATAATCAATATTTATTTCCAACTTTGAATCGCCGCAGATAATAATTGCAAGAGGCGCCTGCTTTAACATATCTGCATGAGGATTAATATTAAAAATTTGATCAATGTCTTTTCTTTCATCAAGAACTATAAAATGCCACGGCTGATAATTCATTGCCGAAGGCGCGTACATTGCAGCCTTTATTATATGATTTATTTTTTCTTTAGAAATTCTTTTTGATTTGTAACTTCGAATACTTCTTCTTGTAAGTATAGCTTTAAGAGTCTCCATCATGTTTCCCTTGAAATTAATAATTGACATAGAAAATTTATGGAAAATCAAAACTATACACGAATGGATTATCTATAAAAATTGTTCAATTATTGTCAAGGGCGTTGCTCTTGCCTTCAATATTAATCTCTTTCAGAGACTTTGAGATTTAAAAGACGCTGAAAGCGTCTGATATTCAAGATCGGGGCAGCGCCCCGATATATAAAATTCAAAGCCATCACGACAAACCCTGATAGGGTGAAATAGATTTCTTGCGTGTGTTATTAATTAAAAAAGCCGCTGTATGAAGCTGCTTTCATTTTATAATATTATTTAGCCGGTTCCGGCGTTGGATTTTGTATTGCACTTTTCTTAGGCAATGGTGTTGAAGGCCAGGGCGAATCAAATAAAAGAATTTTTTCCGGATTATCTGCAAATTTTTGCCTTCCGGCATTATTAATTTCATTGGCTAAGTTTTGCGGGAATAACTTTGATTCCGCAGAATTAGCTTTAAATAGCTTGTCATAAAAAATTTTTACCTGCTTCATCCACTTGGAACATTCTTTCAGCTTAGAATTTTTCTTCTCTGTTAATGCAGCGGTTTCTTTTACAATCTGCTTATCAGTTTTGAAAGTCTGTGCATTTGCTATTTCACCTTCAAAGGTTGAAACGAATTTTGTACCGATATCGAATTCGGCAAGCTCAGCTTGTGCTGTGAAGTTAAAGAAGCCGAAGTTCTTTAACATGCTGTAATAAAGATGATACAACTCCGTTGAATATGTGTACGACGGAATGAAGTATCGGTAACGTTGTCCAGACGAAGTTACCAAACCGCTCTCGCTGCAAAGGCTGTAAAGCCGCTGTGGTGAACGGACAGAGAAAAGGTTTATAAAAGAATCAGGTAAGTCTTTAAGAGATGAATGCAAATGAATCGCTGAGGAAGTAACGAAAGCGCAAAAGTATACACGAAT
>JAMCWE010000062.1 GCA_023475265.1 Bacteroidota bacterium | reverse complement strand
ACTGAATGCGGTTCATCCCTAATGGTTACAATTTTAGTCAAATCGTTTTCGGTTATGCTGTTTAAAGTAGAAAAGAATAACGCCCAAGCTTTATCCCATCTCTTGAGTAATTCGTTTTTTGAAAGATCTAACTCTTCAAATTCAAGATCGCGTTCGCGGTTTGGTTTTTCGCCGTCTGTGGTTAAGAAATCAGTAAATCTTGAAATTAAGTTACCCGATATATGCTGAATTAATATTGCAATTGAGTTGGAATCTTCATCAGTTCTATAATTGAAATCCTCATCATTAAGTTGTTCGAAAGTTTTATCGCCAATAGTTTTGTATCTTTCAAAAATTACTTTGCTGACTCTTAAATATTCAGACGAAACATTATTTTTTATTTCTTTCATAATTTTATCCAAAGTTTTTTTCTAAAAATTGTTTTAAAGCAACTGCTTGATTATGTTTTTCATCCTTTGCACTGTAAAGAAGTGTTATTGTATCCTTACTTTCACTAAGAAGCTCTTCGCAAAGAGTTTTATTTTTCTTCAATTCATTAAAATATTTTTTTGTGAACTCATTCCATTTTTCCGGATCATGCGAAAACCAACTTCTTAATTCATTCGATGGTGCAATATCTTTCATCCAGAAATCAATTTTAGCATCTTCTTTTTTAATTCCTCTCGGCCAAAGACGGTCTACTAAAATTCGCACTCCATCTTTGGAACTATCAGCTTCGTAAATCCGTTTTACTTTTATTTCTCTTGCCACGGTTTGATATTTTTATTTTTAAAAAGTTAATAAACTTCCGATAAAAATGGTGTGCTCTACCTTCTTTAAGGAAAGATTAAAAATCAGATTAATAAATATTTGAAAGTTGGGAGGAAAAAACTTTTTTTTGTTTTTACTAAGCTGCAATAAAAAAAGGCTGCCATTTTTAATCAATCGGCAGCCATTTTGAAAATTACTTAAATTTATTTTTGATATATCTATTTATATGAATTCAAAAGCTTCATATAATTTGCTCTTTCAAACTGCGAAGGATCGGAAACATTCATATAGCTCATGCTTCCTCTCATCTGTTCTAAAGATTCATACTCGTTAACTTCCATCCAATAATCTAATTTGGAATTTACTTCCGCAATATGACTGATACCGAACTTCAATAAAGATGAAAGCATTTGAGTAACGCTGGCTCCCGCCATGATCATTTTAATTACATCTTGTTCTGAATAAACTCCGCTTGTAGCAGCAAGATCAGCATTGATTCTATTATATAAAATTGCAATCCAGCGCAATGGTAATCTCATTTCCATTGGTGTACTTAAAATTACGCTCGGCATAACTTCTAATTTTTCTAAGTCAATGTCCGGCTGATAAAATCTATTGAAAAGAACCAAACCATTCGCGCCAGCTTTATCTAATTGATTAGCCATCCAGGCAATTGAACTGAAGAATGAACCAAGTTTCACTGCAATCGGAATGCTGACTGATTTTCTAACTTCTTTTACAATTTCAATATATGATGATTCTACATCTGAACCTGACACACTTAAATCAGTTGCAAGACGATATATATTGAGTTCAAGAGCATCAGCACCGGCACTTTCAATTTTTTTTGCATAATCAATCCAGCCGCCTAAGGATTTTCCATTAAGACTTGCTATTATTGGAATGGAAACTGCTTCCTTAGCTTTTCTAATATGTTCAAGATATTCATCCGGACCGGTTTTAAAATTTATTGACGGAGGAAAATATGAAAGAGCTTCCGCATGACTTTCTAAATGTGGAGTTGTATGATTATAAAATTCTAACTCTTCATGTTCAATTTGTTCTTCAAAGATTGAAAACAAAACAACGGCTCCGGCTCCGGAATCTTCCATCGCTTTTATGTTTCCAATATCTTGAGATAATGGTCCGGCGGAAGGAACAATCGGACTCGAAAGTTTTAATCCTAAATAATTAGTTGTTATATTCATTTGTTTGCCCGCATATTTTAATTGATGCCCTAACTTTCCTTTAACCATTCGGAGGTTAAATTAAGCCAGGGCAATAAATATTATTTTTTATTTTGATCTTCTTTATTTGTCGAAGCTAACTGCTCGTAAATTTTCCATCTCTCAACGACATCTTGTTGAGCTTGTTCCATCAGCTTTGCTGCAACTTCAGGATGAGATTTGGTTAACATTTTATAACGAGTTTCCATATAAGCATAATCTTGTAACGGAATCTTCATTCCTTTTGATTCAAGCTTAAACGGATTCTTTCCTTCTTTTGCTAGATCGGGATTGTAACGGTAAAGCTGCCAGTAACCGGAATCCACAGCTGCTTTTTGATTCTGCATTCCTTTTTCCATATCTATTCCATGAGCAATACAATGGCTGTATGCAATAATTAATGAGGGTCCGTCATAAGCTTCAGCTTCAATAAACGCACGAACTGTTTGTGCATCGCTTGCGCCCATTGCTACTTTTGCTACGTATACATTTCCGTAAGACATTGCCATCATACCAAGGTCTTTCTTAGCCATAGGTTTTCCAGCGGCGGCAAATTTAGCAACAGCACCACGTGGAGTTGATTTTGACATTTGTCCGCCGGTGTTTGAATAAACTTCAGTATCAAGCACAAGTACATTTACATTTTTACCTGAAGCAAGTACGTGATCTAAACCGCCGTAGCCTATATCGTATGCCCAGCCGTCTCCGCCCATAATCCAAACAGATTTTTTTACAAGATAATCTGCAAGACTTAATAAATGTTTAACATCATCTGCTTTTCCATTAGCTCCGGATTTCGCCAGATCAGAAAGCTTTGATTTTAAAGCATCAACTCTTTCTCTTTGTTCATAAATTCCGGCTTCATCTTTTTGATCTGCATTCAATAATCCTTCGACTAATTGATCTCCAATTTCAGCAGATAATTTTTTGAGAAGATTTTTTGCCTGGGTATTATGTTTATCGATTGCAAGCCTAAAACCAAAACCAAATTCAGCGTTATCTTCAAAAAGTGAATTTGACCATGCCGGTCCTCTTCCATCTTTATTTTTTGTCCATGGCGTTGTTGGTAAATTACCGCCATATATTGATGAACATCCGGTTGCATTTGCAACGATTGTTCTGTCTCCGAATAATTGGCTGACAAGCTTAACATAAGGAGTTTCGCCGCATCCAGAGCAGGCGCCGGAGAATTCAAACAACGGCTGCAAAAATTGAGAATCTTTAATTGCATCTGTTTTGACTTTTGTTCTATCAACTTCCGGTAAGCTTAAGAAGAAATCCCAGTTAATTCTTTCTTGATCTCTAATCGGTAATTGAGGAGCCATGTTAATTGCTTTTAGACGGGTTTCTTTTTTATTCTTTGCCGGACAAATGTCAACGCAAATACCGCATCCCGTACAATCTTCAACAGCTACTTGAATTGTGTAAGCTAAATTTTCTCCGTAATCTTTTCCTTTGAATTTCATGTGCTTAAAAGTTTCCGGCGCATTTACTAGAAGCTTTTCATCATAAACTTTTGCACGGATTGAAGCATGAGGGCAAACTATAACGCACTTGTTACATTGAATACAAACTTCCGGATCAAACACTGGTACTTCAAGAGCAATATTTCTTTTTTCCCACATCGCGGTTCCAACTGGATATGTTCCATCTATCGGCATTTTGCTTACAGGGATTAAATCTCCATCTCCGGCAATCATTTTTGCAGTAACTTCTTGAATAAACTCCGGTGCGTTCTCGGCAACAGCCGGAAGGAATTGAATTTTGCTCGTAATTTTTTCCGGAACTTTTATTTCAAATAAATTTGCAAGCGATTGATCAACAGCATTAAAATTCATCTGAACAATCTTATCGCCTTTAGCTCCGTAAGTTTTTTTGATCGAATTTTTGATCATGTTTATTGCTTCTTCTTTCGGGAAGATTTTGGAGATTGCAAAGAAGCAAGTCTGCATTATCGTATTTATTCTTTGTCCCATTCCTGTTTCGGATGCAACTTTGTATGCATCAACAGCATAGAATTTTAATTTCTTTTCAATCAAATCCTTCTGAATTTTTTCAGGTAGTGAATCCCAAACTTCTTCCTTCGGTACAGAAGTATTTAACAGAAAAGTTGCACCTTCAATTGCATCTTTAAGAAGATCCATCTTTTCAAGAAAAACTTGTTGATGACATGCAATAAAGTTCGCCTTATCAATCAAGTAAGTTGATATAATTTCTTTCGGTCCGAATCTTAAATGTGAAGTTGTTGTTGAACCGGATTTTTTCGAATCATAAACAAAATATCCTTGTGCAAAATAATCTGTTCCTTCACCGATAATTTTAATTGAATTTTTATTTGCGCCAACAGTTCCGTCAGCACCAAGTCCGTAGAATTTTCCTCTAAATGTTTCAGGCGCTTCAACGGAAAATGACGGATCAAAATCAAGACTGGTATTGGTCACATCTTCAACAATGCCAATCGTAAAATGATTTTTGGGTTTGTCTTTTTTCATTTCATCAAAAACTGCTTTAACCATTGCAGGTGTAAATTCTTTTGATGATAAACCGTATCGTCCGCCGATAATTTTAGGATAGCTAAAACCAAGTTCGCCGTTAATATGCATTTCAGAAATTGCATTTACAATATCAAGATATAATGGTTCGCCTGATGCGCCTGGTTCTTTTGTTCTGTCAAGGACTGCAATTGATTTTGTAGTTTTAGGCAGTGCATTGATGAAATGTTCAATTGAAAATGGGCGATACAAGTGAACTTTTACAACCCCAACTTTTTCTTCTTTTTGTGTTAAGTAATTTACGGTTTCCTCTACTGCTTGAGCGCCTGAACCCATTAATACAATTATTCTCTCTGCATCTGGTGCGCCGACATAATCAAATAAATGATATTGTCTGCCTGTAAGTTTAGCAAATTTGTCCATCTGGTTTTGAACAATTCCTGGGCAAGCGATATAAAATTTATTTACGGTTTCTCTTCCCTGGAAGTATACATCAGGATTCTGAGCTGTTCCGCGCATTACCGGATGATCGGGGCTAAGAGCTCTATTGCGATGTTCAATGACCAAATCTTCATTTATCATTGCCTTCATATCATCAATAGTCAATTGTTCAATTTTCATTACTTCATGTGAAGTTCTAAAACCATCGAAGAAGTGAAGGAAGGGAACCCTTGCTTCTAACGCAGCAGCCTGAGCAATCAATGCAAAATCCATTACTTCTTGCACACAATTCGATGCAAACATTGCAAACCCTGTTGAACGTGTTGCCATTACATCACTATGATCGCCGAAAATCGATAGTGCTTGAGCAGCAATAGATCTAGCGGAAACATGAAAAACAGTTGATGTTAATTCTCCGGCAATCTTAAACATATTCGGAATCATCAAAAGCAAACCTTGAGATGCAGTAAAAGTTGTTGCAAGTGCACCGGTTTGTAATGCACCATGAATACTGCCGGAAGCTCCTCCTTCACTTTGCAATTCGCTGACTGACGGTACCTCACCCCATAAATTCTTTTTATCTACAGCAGCCCATGCATCGCACCACTCACCCATATTTGATGACGGTGTTATTGGATAAATTGCTATTACTTCATTTGTATGGTAAGCCACATAAGCCGCAGCTTCATTCCCATCTATTGTTACTTTTTTCCTTTCCATCTTCATTCCAAATTTTTAATAATTATAAATTTTAACTTAAGTGTACTGTTTTAGCCAAATATTATACCATGTTTTTCATTGGTTAATGTGCTCTAAATGATTGAAATTTTGTCAAAAAAGGCAATTTATAATTAACTTCAGAAAGCATTTTCTTACTTCCGAGAACCTAATTTTTGATTCTTCCAATATATCTCCATATAAAATAATTTTGGATTGTAAATGATTAAGTTAAAGTTATATAGAAGAATTAATTTTTTCTCTTTCCAATTGAAACCAAGGCCATTTTTTTTCATCATATCGTCATCTTAAATAGTTAATGGAAGTAAAATGGAAAATCAACCAAAAGTAGTAATGTTTACAACGCCAACCTGCAGCTTTTGTAATCAAGCAAAAAGATATTTAAGAGAAAAAAATATCAGGTTTACTGAGGTAGATGTTAGCCGCGATTTTAATGCGGCTAGAGATTTACAAAGAATGACAGGCCAAACCGGTGTACCGGTAATTTTAATTAATAACAGACCAATTGTTGGTTTTGACAGACCAAGAATTAATCAAATGTTAAACTTAAAAGGATGAGGAAATAGAATGAAAATTAAACCAATGGACGATCGTCTCGTACTCGAATTACTTGAAGAGGAGACAAGAACAAAATCAGGTCTTTATATTCCGGATACAGCAAAAGAAAAACCGATTATGGGTAAAGTTATTGCTGTTGGAACGGATGAAGATTTAAGAGAAAAAATAAAAGCTGGCGATAAAGTTTTGTTTGCAAAATACGGCGGTGAGGAAATCAGCTTTGATGATAAGAGCTACAAAATCGTTCAGCGTTCAGATGTTCTTGCAGTGATTGAAGATTAGTAAATAATATTAACATCATTCAGTTCCAAACTCGTCGCTTGCAGACGAGTTTGGAGAAATTTTCTTTTCTTACAAAATCAAATTTTTTATTTACAACTCAAAGTCTTTCCGGTGAGAAATTTCCAGTGGCCTAGATTCATCATCATCGGGCTCATCTTCCCATTCATATTTTTTATAAGGATCTGATTTTTTAAAGATGAATGCGCAGGTTATTCCAACGAGTGAACCGAACAAATGATATTCCCACGAAATGCCATTATTCTGTGGAATAATTCCCCAAATTATACTTCCGTAAAGAAATGTAACAATTAATGCAAGAGCGATTGAGCGGGTATCTCGTCTAATTAAGCCGCTAAAAAATAAGAATGAAACAAATCCATAAACGAGCCCGCTCGCTCCGATATGATAAGCAGATCGTGCGAAAAACCAGACAAATATTCCTGATATAAAATAAACTGAAACAAATACTTTAAAGGCAGAGTTTGGATAAAAATATAAGATGCCTGCACCCAAAAATAAAAGCGGCAATGTGTTGGAGAATAAATGTCCGAAACCAGCATGAATTAGTGGAGCAGTAATAATGCCTATCAATCCTGAAACTTTTCTTGGATACAAACCGAATGAAATAAGATTGATATTCAATATCACTTGTGCAATTTGTAAAAGCCATAATAAAAAGATAAAACCAAAAGGAATTATAATGCTTGATAGAAGTTTTTTCTTTTCATCATTCATTAATTTTTTCCATTTATAAATGAGTTCACTCTAAAAAGGGTATAATAATTTAATAAAAATATTTTTATAGAAGTAAATATTTAAATAAATTCCTGATGACAAATTTCTACACTAATCCGGGAAAAAATGTTTAAGCCAAATACAAA
>JAMCWE010000007.1:1329-7400 GCA_023475265.1 Bacteroidota bacterium | reverse complement strand
TAAAGTTAGCATTATTTTTTTTTAACTCAAACTGATTTAGTTCTACCCCGTAGGTTTTAATCTCGTCCAATGATATATAAATTCGATTCTTTAGAAAATCAATTGAAACGTCTTGGTAGAAATTTGTGACTTGCAGAGCGGTGCAGATTGAGTCTGAATACTTAACAGTTTCCGTTTCTCTTATGCCGAAAAATTCCAAAATGATTCTTCCTACCGGATTAGCTGAATGCTCGCAGTAATTTAATACCTCATTGAACGAATCATAGCGAGTTTTAGTTGTATCTTGCTTAAATGCCTTCAACAAATCGAAGAAATTTTTTGGTGTAAGTTTAAATTCTGAGATTGTATTGTTGAGTGCATACCAGAAATTGTTTTCGAATTTTCCAGCAACGCAGTTTTTCAACTGTTCTTCATACCGTTCTAAATTCTCAATTCGCAAATCTAAATTCGCACTTCCTTCATCCGCAATATCGTCTGCTTGACGCGCGAATTGATAAACGACTGCTACATGTTTTCTTAATACTTTGGGCAAGAAGAGCGAGACAACCGGAAAGTTTTCGTAATGGGACTTAGCAAATTTGAAAGCGTTATGATAAGCTAATTCGAAAGATTTATTTTCTTCTATCAAGGTATGTTTCATAGCGTCAATAACTACATGTAATTGATTGAAAAATTATCGGATTGAAATTACAAAAGCCAGAAGAAGCTGTACTTTTTGTGCTATTAATTCATAAACGATTATTTGATAAGAACCAGTTTCTTAGTTTGAGTATATGAACCAGTAGATAGTGTATAAAAGTATACATATCCTACTCATATTAGTTTACAGCAACACTTGTAATTTCTGTCGACGTTAGTTAACTATAGTTTCTTTTTCTTTTGGATTACTTTCTGCAATCAAAAGAGTTAAAGCAACGAGAGCGTTATCAGCAATCCTTTTCGAACCATCTGAACGATACAACATTTTATTCTCTTTAAGAAACCAGAGAAATATTGAAGCACCTATTCGTTTATTCCCATCAACAAAGGAATGATTTTTTATTAAGAAGTAAAGTAGGTGAGCAGCTTTCTCTTCAAAACTTGGATATAATTCCTTGCCGTTAAACGTCGAATAAATATTGCCAATCGAACTTTTGAATGATTCGTCCTTCTCTTTACCAAATAAAGTAGAGTTCCCAAACTTTGATTTCAATTCCTTGATAACCTTAACAGCTTTTGCATATGTAATCCTAAATTCTTCTTCTGAAACCTTTTCTTTTATCTGTAGCCGTCTGTAATCGAAATCATCTAACAGATCAAGTGCATAGGTATAGTCGGTAATAACCTGAAGTATTCCAACGGCTTCGTCTTTTGCTAATTCTTTCCCCTCGGTAATATCACCAATTAATTTGATAACCTTAGCAAGTTCTTTTTCGTTTAGCTTATTTTGATTATAACTGCTGAGAAGACGTTCTTTTAATACTTTTGTAGCCCAAATTCTGAATTGCGTACCACGTTTGGATTTTACTCGATAACCTACTGAAATTATTACGTCGAGGTTATAAAATCTTATATTTCTTATTATCTTCCTTTTGCCTTCTCTTTGAACCACCGAGAAATCCTCGGTAGTTGACTCTTCGTCTAGTTCTTTCTCTTTATAAATGTTTTTAATATGAAGACCAATAGTATCAGTATCCTTCTCGAACAAATTAGACATTAACTTTTGTGACAACCAAACAGTTTCTGCGTCAAGATAAACGTCCATAGACGTTTCTTTATCAACGAATTTGTAAGGGACTAAAGTTCTGCTCTCTTGCCCAGTATCGGAATCTTTAGTTCTATCCTTCTCTTTTGCCATATTCATTTACCCTTTCTTGTTGACCAGTTAAGCCAATCTTAACAAATGGCTGTTCATTCCCTAGCTCATAGTCACTTACACCGCCATTTACACCGCCATATTCATCAACACCGACACCACCACCGACATCATAGCCGACTTCGAGTTCCAATTCCTTCGCCATCATGAATTATTTTTTTTAGTTGCTTGTCCGTCATTCTATTGCTATTAAGTATTCATTGTTTTTCTTTTACTGCTATTTACTTTTCTCTCTCCGCTTTGTCTTCTCCAACAACTTTTCTGCCGGTTCGTCTGTTCGACTTTTTCGTTTTTGGTTCTTTGGCAAGTTTTTCTTTTTCTGCTTTTATTTTTTCTAATAGTAAACTTGCCGGCGGATCGTTTGGGTCTTGCGGTACAAGCTTGCCGCAGAATGCGTCTTTAAGTATGCTCTGGCATAAACGCTCTGCTTGCTTTAATGATTGGTCTATTATTTTCTCTGTCTCATCCGCTACTGAAAAGTGCCGCTCAATTTCCAAGACGATTTGATTGAGTTCGTTAAATGACGTAAATGGAATTTTAACTTCCTTCAAATCTATTGGAGATAAATTAGGCTGTAATGTTTCTGTAAAAAGTAACTTTATCTTGCTTTTAAAATCTTCACTCTGTAGGAAATATTGTAGATAATTTTTAATAACGATCTCAGAAGTTTTTATAACTGCAACTCGTTGATTCAACAATCCAATCTGAGAATCAGTGGGGTAAAGACATACCTTTGTTCGATTGTTGGTTATTGGTCGAGTGAGTGCAAATAGTAAATCACCACTTTTGATTTCGAAATCTTTTACTCCTTTAAATCTCTCTTTAGGAAAGTATTCTTGATCCTTCCAAATGAACTCTCCGTACCCAACGTTTCCAATCTTCACTACTGGAATTCCACTATCAATAAAGTCCGTGCTTTTGAAAGCGTTTCCAGATATTACTTGACTAATATCGTCAATTCTAACCCACACCCATCCTTCTGGAAGTTTGGGTAAGTTGGTTGTATCTACCGGCGGCAATTCCTTGTATTTCTTACCAAGTGCTTTCTTCCGTTCATCTTTTATCTTGACTAATAATTCCTCTGCCGTTTCATTTCTCAATTCTCCATTCGCAATTCTCCATTGCTCTGTCAGCTTTCCTTCAAACGCATGTTTAAGTACAGATTGCCGGTAGCGTTTTATCTGCGCTTTGGCTTTCTTTAGTTCGGCTACTGACACATCAAGCTTGGTAAAGAGTTCTTCTAACTTTGCAACTATGCGGTGCTGTTCTGGAAGAGGAGGGAGTGGGAGTGAAAGATTTGAAAGTATTGTGGCATTAATATTTGGCTGACCAATACCCAACTTGCTATCACTAATTTGTCTCCAATAATTGCTGGATTGGAAATAACAATAAATGAAATCTGGGTTAACACTTTGATCCAATTTTATGCGTATTAAGTATGATGCAAATACTGCTTTGGGTATGTCTAGCTTAATCAAAAAGCTCTTACCAACTGTTGCACCAGTCCGGGCAAATACTAAATCATTTTCAGAAAGAAGGAATTTTTCTATTTCTGCTATATCAATTTTGCAATTCGGTACTGTATCCCAGTCTACTTTGTTTTCTTGTATATCAGTTATTCTTAATAATTTTGGTCCAACATCTTTGAAAACAGCAGATGCAGTATAACCATAATGTATTTTATCACTTATTTCACCGACTGATGTTTTAACCCAACCCTTCGGCAAATCTTGTGGATTAACCAATTCATTATTCATCAAACAAGCTCTGTAATACGATTATGTATTAAATTTTATTCGTTCTGGCACTGCAAGGCAACCACAAACAACAAAAGCAACGTCAATTACCTCACAAAAATCGTTCTTGATAATAGAAATATCGTTAGCACTTACATCAACAACTACAGAAATAGCGTTTACAACGACATCAGTAACAATAGCAATAAAGAAAAATATCGCAAATAACAGTTACAATTTACGCTTGAACAAAACTTTTCCTTTTTCGGTTAGCTGGTAAGAACCTTTTTTAGGAGTTCCTCTGAATACAATGATACCCTCTTTCTTTAGTAGATCAATATCCCTCTTCACTGTTCTCGATACAGCTCCTATCTGTCTTGCAAACTTTTCAATCGATAAGAAATATTTTTCGTCAATGCTTTGCAGCAGTTGGACTATTCTCGTAAGTCTTTTACCTTCTAGCCCTAATGTTTCAGTGACATTATTGGTGACATCATTGGTGACATTTACAGTGACATTTCTTAAAGCTTTCGTCGGAGGCGTTATCGGTCTCTTAAGAACAATAGTGAAAAAATTATTAAACCTAAATTCCGGTCTTGGGAGAGACGCATCTCTAACAAGAGTTTTAATTTTATTTATACCTGTCCCCAAGTTTTCTACAAAACCAGTTCTATGCAACATGGAAGCGATCAATGGATTTCTACGGATAGCTTTCTTCCCAAAATCATCAGAGGAGAGACCCTTTACTAATCCGCCCGGATTAGAAATTTCAATTCTATCATCGAAAATCTCAACAACGGTATGAGCTCCACGCTCGAAATAATCTCTGTGCGAAACAGCATTTACGATTGCTTCTCTTATTGCTTCTATCGGAATTTCATAAACTTCTTCTCGACGAACTTTTCCCTTCATATCATAACTAACTTTAAGCTCACGCTTCACAAAACGGATTGCCTCATTTATGCTATCAATAACATCCTCATTGAACTCTTTCCGGTTCACTACATCAATTCTTTCTGTCCCATTAAAGGTAACGCATGTAATTGCTGTGTGTTCATAAATGTCATAAAGTTTTTTTGTGAAGAAAAGAATTCCCGTATTGTTCAAAGTGTGCTTGCCTCCACTACTTTGCAAGACAGACAAATTATCAAGAATAGTTGGATCGTCCAGTTTCTTTTCAATTTCGGCAAGAGATAAGAAAACTCTTAGCTTTTGTGGGTCATAATGTTTTTGGAAAACAAACTTCTCAGTGGTTAGTTCTTCAAATCTAACTTTCCCTTCGCTTTTAATGAACCTTACTATTTCATCTCTGCTGAGTTTTTGGGAGACGGGACCTACACGAAGAAAAAATCCATCACTACATTTATATGGTTTGTCTTTACCTTCTTTTACATGCACAATCACTACTTTATCATAACTTTCCGATTTAACCTCAATCTTAGGATCGCAGCCATTTGCAATGTCTTGTATTTGGGCTGCTAATCGGTTGTCGTATTTTGTTTCTTTAATGCTCTGTTTGTCAGTTACACCTAAAAAAATTCGTCCGCCTCCAGCATTAGCAAACGCAACAAGCTCTTTGGCAAATGATTTGTCCAAACTTTCCTTAAACTCGATTCTATCCCCTTCCCCTTCTTGCAGGATTAACTCGAATTCTTTCTTTGTCATTAATTAAAAACCAATTTCATTTTTGATAAAACAATTTACACAAGTTCAGAATTTAGTTCAGCAAGAATTGTTTCCAAATTGTTCCCAAATAATTTAAATGCTTTCACTCTTCCACCTCTATCAAAAAACGGCGGGTTGTCAAAGTCATCCTTCTCAACAGAAAGAGAAGTTGAGATATGTTCTTTAATCATGTTCAGCCATTGTTCTTGTTCGCTTGTAAAACCATTTCCTAAATCATTCTGCTTTGCAAGCCAGCTATGGAATTTCCTCTCAACAATTTCCGGGAATGGTTCAAGTGTTTCCGCTTGTCCAACCGCAAAACGAATTAGCGAAATAATGTTCGTCAAAAGCTTAACAGCTCCGGCTCCTTTTACTTTTGCTTTCTCCAACTGCTCAAAAGCATTCCACAATATTTCCGGCGTTAAGTTGTAAGGCGGTTTGCGGATTGCGTCGGCTAACGTTTTAATGTCTTCAAAAGTAATGTGTCGCTGACTGTAAGGTCTGCTGTAGATTATTTGCAGCGCAGTAATTTCATCTTTGTTCTTTTCAATAAACTCCTTGAACGATTTTACCAGCGCCTGAGCTTTCTCTCTTGATTTGCTGCTGCCTCCGGCGTATGTAACTTCATCTTGACTAACTGTATCAATTATCTGTTCGTTCTTTCTTTTAATATCTACAATAGCGTCTCTCAGCTTATGATTATCAAACGGAATAACCGCTTCTTTAATAAGTTCATCAGTGGCTTTCTTCAATTGTTCGTTGGTTGGATATTCAACCTTGTAAATTTCTTTTGCCTTTTCTACCGATTTATCCGG
>JAMCWE010000007.1:0-1319 GCA_023475265.1 Bacteroidota bacterium | reverse complement strand
TAACGCCGGAAATTGTTGAGAGGAAATTCCATAGCTGGCTTGCAAAGCAGAATGATTTAGGAAATGGTTTTACAAGCGAACAAGAACAATGGCTGAACATGATTAAAGAACATATCTCAACTTCGCTTTCTGTTGAGATGGATGACTTTGATAGCCCGCCATTCTTTGATAGAGGCGGAAGATACAAAGCATACAGTCTCTTTGGTGATAACTTAGTGCCAATACTTGCCGAACTTAATGAAGAGCTTGTTTAATTTGAGATTTACGATTTTCGATTTGAAATTTGCAAAAGAAGACTAGGGATTATTTATGAATAAAGAAGATCTAATTAAGAGGACAAAAAAATTTGCGATTGATGTGATCAAACTGGTGGAAATATTTCCTAGGACTACTGCAGGATTTACTATCGGAAAACAATTAATACGTGCCGCTACTTCAGTTGCCGCTAATTATAGAGCCGCTTTA
Source organism: Bacteroidota bacterium (assembly GCA_023475265.1). GTDB lineage: Bacteria > Bacteroidota > Ignavibacteria > Ignavibacteriales > Ignavibacteriaceae > FEN-1297. The sequence goes on along the minus strand of JAMCWE010000007.1, from coordinate 854 downwards.
AGAGCGCAATCACATGCCCATTTTATTTCTAAATTAGCAATTGTCGAAGAGGAAGCGGATGAATCTCTTTTTTGGTTGGAACTTTCCGCTGATGCCGAACTTATTAAATCTGATTCTTCTGCTAATTTAATTAAAGAGGCTAATGAATTAACTGCTATTTTTACTGCATCCCATAAAACTGCGAAAAACAAACTATACAAAAAGTAAGAATTAGATTTATGATTTGAGATTTATGATTTGGGAATTGAGAAGGGAGATTTGAGATCGGTGAATTTTATGTTAATTAATTTTGGAATTTAGATTTGAGATTTGAGAATTTACCAATTAATTGGAAGTTAGTTCACTTAGTTGAAATAAGTGAAATCAATATGGGTCAATCTCCTCCTTCCGCAACTTATAATTATGAAAATGAAGGACTTCCATTTTTCCAGGGCAAGACTGATTTTGGATTAATCTATCCGACAAAAAGAGTATGGTGTAACGAACCGAAGAAAATTGTCAATAAAGACGAAATTCTTTTATCTGTACGTGCGCCAGTTGGACCAACAAATATTGCACTTGAAAAATCTTGTATAGGACGTGGTTTGTGTGGTTTGAAATATATAATAGATGAGAATTCAAAATTTATATTCTATTTCTTTAGAAGTATTGAAAAAGAACTATCCCAATTAGGCACTGGAAGCACATTTCAAGCAATCTCCAAATCTCAAATCTCAAATTTCCTCTTCCTCCTCTTCCAGAACAGCACCGCATAGTTGCAAAGTTAGAAGAACTCTTTACCAAGCTTGATGTGTCAGTAGCCGAACTAAAGAAAGCCAAAGCGCAGATAAAACGCTACCGGCAATCTGTACTTA
>JAMCWE010000126.1 GCA_023475265.1 Bacteroidota bacterium | reverse complement strand
TGTTTATTCACTTAAAATAAAAGGCAATTGGAAAAAAATTGGTGGTGAAGGTAAATATGCAACTTACGAAGTGTTACCGGTGAGTCCATGGAATTATGCCTTATTAAAGAAAAATACTGTACATCCCGACAGTAGTTTCCATGTAAAATATTTGGGTTTAAAAGGACAGCCTTGGGAGAAAAATAATGCACCAATAGAAATAACTACTACGGCTAAAATAGATCCAAACTGGAAACGATACGGAGGGAGTGCGGGGCCTATGCCATATACACCTTACTGGGAACCAGAAAAACTCGATACATCGGTTGAAGAAATTACGCTTATACCTTATGGTTGCACGAATTTAAGAGTGACCGAATTCCCGGTGCGGAACTGAAATTATTCTGAGTTTTAATTAACTGATTTATTCACAGTATGCAAAGATTTATTAATTAAACGGTTGTTATATAATATGACAAATATTAACAAAATCCTGTCCGGATTGTTCTTAGCCGTTTGTTTTTCATTCGGTTCGATATATTCCCAATCATTAAAAGAATTAGGAATTAAAACTTCACACGGCTTAGGTATAAATTCCTATTCCATTAACGGAACACAAGAAGAGTTTTCGGCCTTGCTGCCGTTATTTACGATTGAAATAAATGATACTCTAACAAGCTCACTGAATTCTGCCGCACGTGAAGACGGCGATGAGTACATCTTAAAATTCACTTCAGGGCTTACCGGTAGATTTAGTGTCGAGAAAAATTTCTCGCCGGGATGGAAGGGACATTTGGTCTTAGAAAATAATTCAGACTCAACGATTAAAATTTTAAATCTTGTTCCTTTAGGCCAGTCACCTGAACACATTTATATTACGGCATCAGCACCATGGAATTTAGCTAGTTCTAAAATATTTAGACCGGGATTGGGTTCCATCGGTGTGGTTTTACCCGACAATGCATGGGAGCTTGGTTACTCAGCCATCGGCATAGGAAATGACAGTTCAATTGCCGCACTGGCGAGAAGGACAGGAGGGAAGAAAACCGATTTTCATCGCTATTCCGCTTTGATTAAACCGGGCGGAAAAGTTGAGTATGATTTTTATGCCGATATTTATCAGGGCCAATGGCAGAACGGATTAAGAATGATGTTTCATGACAGATATCTATATGATCTCAAACATTTCGACAACAAATTATTTGAACGTAAAGATCTCGATTGGATCAGGCAAAGCTACGTTGTTACGGTTCAATATGCATGGGACCATAATTATTACGATATGAAAGATAAAAAGTATAACTTTTCCGAATTTCTGGAACAAGGGAAAAAGATGTTCGGCGGGTATGACGTCTTTTGTATTTGGCCTACCTGGCCGACTCTCGGATTGGATGAGCGAAACCAGTGGGAACTTTATAACGATCTTCCCGGCGGCTTGAAGAAAATGCATCAATTATCGGAATATGCCAAGGCACACGGTACGAAGTTCTTCATCTCCTTTAATCCTTGGGATAAAAGTACGCACAAAGAAAATTTTTACACCGGTATTTCAAGGATGATCAAAGCAACAGATGCCGACGGAGTTGTGCTAGATACATACGGAAGTTCAAGCGAGAGGCTGCAAAACGCTGCAGACAGCATTCGTCCCGGTGTTATAATGTATAGTGAAGGAATGGCAGTCCCAAAAGATATGCCGGGCATTGTCGCCGGCCGTGTTCACGATGCTATTTATATGCCGCCGCCTCTAAATCTTAATAAATTTATTAAACCGCAGTTTGCTATCTTCAGAGTAGATCAATTGAGTCAAGGCATGATTCACAGAGAGATAGCAATTGCGTTTTTCAACGGTTACGGTACCGAAGTAAATACTATGGCGCCGGGTAGACCAGATTGGATGCATGAAGAATATCTTTATCTCGGTAAAACCACGATGCTGCTCAGAGAAAATTCTTCCAACTTCCTTAGCCAGAACTGGACACCGCTTCTTCCGACGTTGATTGACAGCGTATGGGTGAATGAATGGCCGGGCGAATCAAAAACCGTTTATACTGTATTCAGTTTAAGGCCGGAAGGTTATAACGGAGCAATATTAGAGGCTTCTGTTGTACCCAACCGTCATTTTGTTGATTTATGGCATCATGAAGAAATTAAGCCCGTTACGATTAACGGCAAATCATATCTTCCGGTATCGGTTCATGCTTTTAACAGAAGCTGGCTCGGTACAAGAAATGAGGGTAATGTTGATTGTATCGCAAGCCTGCCGGAATTATTAAAAGTGAAACTTAATGATGATTCACTTGAATTCAGCGCCGTAAAAGGCGACAGCATCCTGGTATGGGCCGATAATCCTTCTTATCAAAGTACATCGAAAAAATATGAAACGGGCATGAATAAAATAAAACTCATGGATGTATTCGGCAGATACAACGGAAAATTCGTAGTGCAATTGTTCGGCAAAGGTGTATTACTTGATGAAAAAGTAATCGAACAAGATCCGGGTACGGCACGATTGATTAGCAAAGTTGCCTCAACCCCAAAAACAGACAAAGCTCTAGCCGGTATGGTTGAAATACCGGGAGGAGAATATGTTTATCGCGTAGAGAAAGAAGACGAATTCATCCCTTATCCGAAAACTCCGGATTCCGTTGTTGTACATATGCATAAATTTTATATGGACAAATATCCAGTTACGAATGAACAATTTAAAAAGTTTATTGATGCTACAAATTATAAACCGCAAGCAGATCATAATTATTTGAAGAATTGGAAAAACGGTACATATCCTAAAGGTAAGGAAAATTATCCCGTGGTTTACGTAAGCAGAAAAGATGCGGAGGACTATGCAAAGTGGGCAGGCAAAAGATTGCCTACCGAAATGGAATGGCAATATGCCGGGCAGGGTGCCGATACTTTAAGTTGGCCGTGGGGGCACACATTCAATTCCAAGATGTGTAATAATTCCTCCGGACATTTAACCGCGGTGGATGCGTTCCCTAAAGGAAAAAGCAAGTTCGGTGTAACGGATATGATAGGGAATGTATGGCAGATTACCAACGACGTTTATGACGACTGCAGTTATTATATTGAGATAATTAGAGGGGGATGTTATTATAATCCGACCGCAAGCTGGTGGTATGTTAAAGGCGGACCACAGCCTCTTAATCACAGGCAGGTGCTTTTAATGGTTTCGCCCGGCTTCGACAGAAATGCAACCGTAGGATTCAGGTGTGTTAAAGATACCGAATAAGATATTTAACGTAAAATTTTGAAACTACTTTTAGAAAGATATTAAATGAGCATTAAAGCAAATATTTCGATGAAAAAAGCGATTTGTTTTTCTCTAACTTTTTTAATCTTAGGGACGGCCTTTCTACACGGTGCATCGGGTATAAAAGTTAATGTTGCATTTATAAATACTCATCAGCAGCTTAAAAATGATTCCGAGGTTCAGGCGGCGATAAAATTCCTTCGATCAGATAAAATATTTAATGTAAATATAATCTCATTTGATAAATTGAAAAAAAATCCGTCCGTCCTTAAAGATATTGATGTGTTGTGGTTTCACCGCCCTGATTCTTCAGCTTATTCAGTATCGGAGTCCGATAAAAATGTTGCTACAGCGATAGACGAATTTGTAAAGAAAGGCGGCGGATTGTTTTTAAGCCTGGATGCATTCAAATATATTAACGTAATGGGATTGGAAATCGAGATTCCCGAGATACGTTACATTGAAGCGAAAGATGAAGGCTACGGAAGAAAGCTGGGGCTTCATGCACTGCGTTCTCACCCAATATTTACGGGCTTAAACGGCGGTTCGTATATCTGGGACGCATACAAAAATAATGTTGCCCGGCAGGTTGGATTCTTCGGCAGCTCGGTTCCTAAAAACGGAAAAGTTGCTGCTGTAAATTGGGCTTATATTACGTTAAAGGACGATGAGAAGCTTGCCGTTGAATATAAGCTTGGGAAAGGAAAAGTTCTTGCGGTTGGAGCTTACACATATTTCGCGCCTAAAAATTTTGAACGGTTGAACCTTGAAAAGTTTACAGACAATTGTCTTCTTTATCTTTCTGGAAAATTAAAATCAAATGAGAAGCCGAGATACTGGAGCTATGCGCCTTTGAAGGTAGAGCAATTCAGCGAAACATCTCCTTCAATAAAATTACCGGCAGCGAAAGTTTGGAATGAAGAAACAAACGGAATGACTCTCACTTCGCAATTCGGTTCGAGCAATACCTGGGATTTGGGTCAGCAAAGAATTTTATTGATGGGAAAAGAAAAAGGCGGCATCGATGAAGTGTGGATTCATCCTTTCATGGCTCTAAGAGATTATGAAGTTGGAATTCAGTTCTCATACAAAGATACGATTTATTGGTTTGATGATCAGAGACCGGAGATTGAAGTCCGACCGGGGTCTTTCACTCGCACATACCGTTTTGCAAGAGCTTTCGTTAAAGAAATAATTTCCGGCAGTGTCGATAAGCCGGCGGCAGTAATTCATTACGAGTACCGCGGACTTTATCCGGCTAAGCTTGTTATAAAATTCAAAAGCAATCTTCGCTTCATGTGGCCTTATAACAGCGATGCGCTGGGCTCAATCTTGTATTCTTGGGATGGCGGATTGAACGCATTTAGAGTCAAAAATCAAACTGATGAATTTAACGTGCTGATTGGCTCGAACAGAAAGCCGGTTGAAAAAATTATCGGACAGTTTGACGGCATCACTAAGATTGATTCTGCATTCAAAGGAGTTCCAACTGATAAATTTCAAGCTGCCGGTCTTGCAGAATTTAATTTGGCAATGAACGATAATCTTGATGTTATTATTGCCGGAACAGATGAGGGTAAAGATGTCGCAGTTAAAGATTATGAAGAAGTGATGGAAAATCCGGAGAAAATTTTTGAAGAGACAGCGAATTATTACAAGAATTTTCTGAACAGCAAATTGATGGTAACAACTCCGGAAAAAGATTTCAACACCGGTTACCGCTGGGCTTTAGTTGGAACAGATAAATTTTTCGTTAATACTCCGGGCATTGGAAATTCTTTAGTAGCCGGCTATTCAACAACGGCAAGAGGTTGGGATGGCGCGCAGAAAGTTAGCGGAAGACCGGGCTACGCATGGTACTTCGGGCGAGACGGCGAATGGAGCGGGATGGCTTTGTCCGATTACGGCGACTTTTACAAAGTAAAAGCGGAACTGGAAACATATCAGAAATACCAGGCGCTGTCCGGAAAGATTTATCACGAACTTACGACAAGCGGCGTAGTTCATTATGATGCCGCCGATGCGACCCCACTCTACATTGTTCTTGCCGGATATTATTTGAAGTGGTCGGGTGACATTAATTTTATCAAGCAGAGTTGGACACATATTAAGAAAGCAATCGACTATTGTTTCTCAACGGATTTTAATCATGACCATCTGATTGAAAATATAAATGTCGGTCACGGCTGGGTGGAAGGCGGTGCTCTTTACGGTGGACGCACGACTCTTTACCTTGCCGGATGCTGGGCTGAAGCATTAAGAGAAGCGGCTTATATGGCTGGTAATCTTAATCTTCAGAAAGAAGAAAAAAATTATTCTAAGGAATTTGAGACGGTTAAAAAAATTATCAATAAAGATTTTTGGAACTCAAAAGAAAATTTCTTCTACGACAGCCAGATGCCGGACGGCAGTTACAGTAAAGAAAAAACAATTCAAATTTCTGTTCCAATTTACTTCGGCGTAATTAATAAAAAGAAAACTTATCCGGTTCTCGACGCTTACTCCGGAAATAATTTTTCTTCTGATTGGGGAACTAGAATAATCGGTGAAAATAATCCGGCGTTCAGCCCGAACGGTTATCATCTTGGAAGTGTATGGCCGCTTTTTACCGGATGGACTGCTCTCGCTGAATACAACAACAATCAGTATGTTCAAGGTTATTCGCACATCATGAACAATCTGCTCAATTATAAAAATTGGGCGCGGGGTTATGTTGAAGAAGTTTTAAACGGTAAAGTTTATCAGCCTTCGGGAGTTTGCGATCATCAATGCTGGTCTGAAACGATGGTGCTGCAGCCGGCGTTGGAAGGAATGCTCGGACTGAATGCCGATGCGTTTAATAATGAATTGACTATATCGCCGCGTCTCCCTTTTAATTGGAATTTTATAAATGTTGAACGGATTAAAGTTGGTGATCAATCATTGAACTTCAAAATGAAGAGAGACGCAGAAAAAACAGTTTATAATTTCAGACAGGAAAGAGAAAAGAAGTTAGCTGTAAATTTCATTCCGACTTTTCCACTCGGCACTACTATAAGCAAGATTTTAGTGAATGGAAAAGAAACAAAATTCAATCTTGAAGATGATAGTCAATCGGAATCGATAAAATTGCATTTTAATATTGAAGACAAAACTGAAATCGAAATATTTCATTCCGGTGGAATTAGTGTCCTTCCTGTTGTTGCTCATCCAATTCCAAATGATTCTTCGGAAGGATTTAGAATCCTTTCTTCCAGGTTGAACGGAAATGAGTATTCGGTGAAAGTTCAGGGAAAGCCGAAGCACGACGAAATATTAAAAATATATTCACCGTCTGATCAGATTAAATCCATAGAAGGCGGAGAAAAGATTGATTATAAAAATCAAGTTTACTCAATCAAAGTAATTTTTCCAGACGGAAAAGAAAAATATGTTAATAAAATTGTAGGAACATTTTTAAAACAACAGCACGCTGATGACACAGATTAAGCTGATCTGCGCAGATCAGAAATATCAGCGTCATCTGCGAGCTATCAAAACAATTATAAGATGAAAAAAATAATCATTACGGCTTCAATTTTATTACTACTTTCTTTCGAAGCAAGCGCTCAGAATTATTTATCACATCTTCATGCTATGCAAAACGATCCGATTTTTACAACCTACGCCGCGGCGATGAGCAGGTCGCAATTTACAATCAACGAAGGCTACCAATTCGTCTGGTACGATCCGGAGAAAGGATTGGACTTTGTGAACGAACGTGCGGGAAATACCGGATTGATTTTTAAGATGAATGGCAATGTCGTCTATCAACTGAATCAGTATTACAAGAAGCCCGTAATTACGGCTTCATACAGCGACCTGGTAAAGTTTTATTATTATCCCTTTAAAGATGTTAGAACAGAAGAAATTTTTTTAGTCTACAGTTCTAAGATCGCAATTAGGGAAATAAAAATTATTAACGAATCTGCTTTCGAAATTCATCTTTCACTTTATCCGTTTGTACAAAGTAATATTGGAAATTATTCAAACATAGATTTATTACCTGGCAAAGACGGCTTTACTTTCCATCATAAAGAATTTCCCGACGGATGGATGAAAGACCATAACATCCCTTTTATCGAAAATCTTAAAGATGTTTTTCTGTTTAACCGGTCATTCAAAAATCCGAGAGCATTTGATGTCTTCGAGAAAGACAGGGATACCAGTTA
>JAMCWE010000078.1 GCA_023475265.1 Bacteroidota bacterium | reverse complement strand
ACCACGATAAGTAACACAATTAATTTCTTCATATCAGAATCCGTTTTATTTTGTTATTAGACAAAAACAATTCCAACCTGCCTGCCCGCTCCGACTTGTCGGAGACGAGGCGAGCCGGACAGGCAGGCGCCACTTAAAAAGTCAGATTACTATCTATTTGGATGCTTTAAGATAAGTTTTGTTCTGCAAAATAAACACTAGGATTATTTTTCTGGACATAAAAAAGGCGGTTAATAATGACCGCCTTTTCGTCCTATTAGTTTTCCTTCTTAATATTATTTCATCAGCAACATCTTTTTTGTGATGGAATTGTTTTGCGTTGTGAGATTATAGAAATAAACACCGCTTGGCAAATTTGTAGCGTTAAATTCAACTTCATACTTGCCCGCTTCGTAAATACCGTCCGCAAGAATTTGAATCTCTCTGCCAAGTACATCAAACACCTTTAACTTTATCTGGCTCTTTTGAGGAAGTGAGAAACTAATCCTAGTAGTTGGATTAAACGGATTGGGATAATTTTGAAGTTCATATTGAGTCGGAATTATTGTACTTGTCTCTTGCTCTTTTGGTATTGATCCTGAACTTGCGAAGTCAAATAAATGTCCCAAACTGGCAAACGTTCCTTTCTTAGGATTCAGTCCTTTGATTCCCAACGAAATAAATCCTTTATCTTTTCCTTTAACTACCGATAGTTCACTTAATAATATCGTTTCTTCATTCTTTTCACTTAGCTTATTGTTAGCCAATGTAAATTGTTTCAGTTGCTTCGTGGATTGTTTGTTATCCCCTTGTAACTGAAATTCAATTTCAATAGGAGAAGAACTGTTTTCAAATAATTTATCTGCATTTTCAGTGTTAATAGTGTAATTCAAAACGATATCCTCTGCATCTGCCGGAATCAAGTTGTCGCTAGTAGAAGATAAAAACGACCAACAATTTGACGGTGTAATAACATTAGTTGAGTCAAGAGTAACCGAAGAAAAATCAATTTTCTGTTTACTACCGTCGTTCTTTTTGTAATACATGTTGTGTAATTGTAATTCAACGTATGCCCCGCTGCTGTCAAGAATGGCTACTGACCTCGTATAGGTACTTTCAACTTCGTTAGCTTTGCTTAGCGTTTCCGAAGAAAGAGTAACGGTAAACGGGGAGAGTGTGCCATACGTATAAACATATTTTGCCGTTGAAGAACCGCTTGAAACTGAAGGATAAGAAGCACTTGTTGATTTTGCTACTGGTGATGACCATGAAGAACCGTTAAATCTAGAGTACTTTAGATAGTTGTAACCGTTGGTAAACAATAGGTCGATTTTATTTGAGGCTAATGCGGCTAAACTGGGATTATACTCATCTTCAGTTAATATAGACCAATACTGGTAGGGCCAAGAGCCGTTAGCGCTGCTGTTTTTAGTATAATAGATTCTCGGACTTGTTGGATAACCGCTGCTGTTGTCATATCTAACCCATGCTAAATGCACGCTTCCGTCGGAGGACATGCCACTTATTGAAGGCATCCTATTAATAGATGCGCCAGGTATCATTGTTGAAAGACGATTATATGTACTCCACGACCCATCTGAGTTTTGATACCTGTAATGAATATGTCCATCGGAATTTGCATAAGCAATTACATTATAAGAAGATGTTCCACAATTGGAAAGAGAGGGAGTATCTTCGCTCGAAGTAGTTATTTGTTGGGATGTCCAGTAGCTCAAGTTTGGAGGCAAATTAGAATAAGTTCTTTTTGCCTTTAAACCAGATGAACTCACATATGATACTGTTGTAAGGGAAATGTTGCTATTTCTTGCAATAACAGGTTGAGGCCCAGAAGAAGATAATGATGTTTCTAAAGTGTACCTATTGGCTGAAGACCACGTTGAACCACCGTCCGTGCTCATTGAAAAATAAACGTCATAAGTATTAGTGCCGGTTAACCTTTGCCAAACTACCATTATATAATTTGAATAACCAAGAGCAATGCATGGATAGTCATTTGAACCGTTCACATAACTTATCTTTATCGGGTCTTGCCATGTTGTACCGCTGACACTTTTACGATAAAAAATTTCTCCACCGGAAGAAAAGACCAAATGAAAATTACCTGAACCGTCTTGAACCAATTTTCTCTGACTATTTGTCAAAGTAGCAGTTGGTGCTATCGCCTTATTATTATAAGCATGTGCTAGTAAAAGTGCTTTATAAGCATTAATGCGGCCATAACCAAGTGCTTCACTCCATCCATTAACATCATAAGGATGTGGTGCTGGTGCTGTAATTTTATCAGTTGTATTCTTTATGATACTTTCAATCTGTGTATTTGTCAATGCTGAATTAATAGAAAGGATTAATCCGGCTAATGCACTTGTGAGGGGTGCAGAAAAAGATGTTCCGCTTCTATAGTTATATACATTTGATGTATCAGTTGTATAGATATTTTCTCCAGGCGCCGACACATCAACAAAGTTGCCATAATTCCATGCAAGTTTAAATCCTTCGGTTCCGCTACTTATAGTTGTTCCACTTACCCCTATGACACCCTGATATTGAGAAGGATAATTAGGGAAAGGAATTTTCATGGGGTCACAAAGTTGCGGCGATGGAAGTTCAGGATTTATAGAGGTGTTTCCAGTAGAAGCGATACAAATAATCCCTGTAGCCACAGCATCTTGAACTGCAGTTTCGATTTCTTGGTAGCTATGAGGTACAACTACTGTATTATTAATAATAGCATTAACCCACTTGTCAAGAGCATCACCTGAACAGGTCGGGCAGTAGCCAAGAAGGTCATCCCTATCAGTAATATATCTCAGAGTGCCAAAACTCATGTTAATAATATCCATTCCCGCATTAGTTGCAGAAACTATTCGTTGTGCAATTAAACTATTTGATTGAATGGAAGTAGACCCACCATAATTATATAACACTAAGTCCCATCCTAAGCTTGCTATTCCCTGACTGTTAGAAGTCTTAGCACCTAAAACACCAGCTACCCAGGTGCCATGCGGTTCGGTAGTATAATAATAATTAGTACCACCAACTATTTTCCCTTGAAGGTCGTTATGGTTTTCCATTATTCCTTGGTCTATAATTCCTATTTTTATTGCACTGTTTCCATGTGTTATATTCCACGCCCCTTCCGCATTAACAGCATTAAGATTCCATTGTATTCCCTGTTGATAATAAGTATCATTAGGCGAATCGTGATATTCATACATGATTGGCTGATGAACATATTCAACATCCGGTGAATTTTTGAAAATATTGATTACTGAGTCCAAGGGAACATGGTTAGAAAAACGAAGAATAAAAAGCTGTGAGAAATCATGAATTTCAACATCCTTGCCAGTTTGTTTGTTTTTCCTGATTATGTTACCCCAAACTGCATCAGGTACTTCTTTTTCGATTTTTATTTTTCCAAATGAGTCCTCCAGACTCGATATTGTCTGCGATAAGTTATTAAATGAAGGATCAATATTACTTTTATCAGCAAATTGAATACCTTTGGTAAGCGGTATCACATTCTTATTAAATTTTATGACTATAGCATCAGAATAAATTTTACGATCCTTAATAAGAAAATTCCCTTCCGAGTGAACCTTTTTTGAAGCGATTGTTTTGCCTTGGGGATAAATATTCTCCCCGCTAATTAGTAGTAAAAGTACTACTATCATTCTAAGTAAAGCAAAATTTGTTCTCATAATATTACCCCTTAGTTTTTTTACAATTCCCCTACCAACGGCAGAGGTTTTTACTATTTTACAAGTAACATTTTTCTTGTTTGAATCAAATTTCCATACCTTAATTGATAGAGGTATAAACCACTAGATAGTACATTTTTACAGCCCAATATTTTTTCTGAATTAAAATGAACTTGATAAGTTCCAGGTGCTTGACCTTCATTTACTAGTGTAGTCACTTCTCTACCAAGAATATCAAATACCTTTAGTTGCACAAAAGATTTATTTATTGAATTAGGGATAGAATAATTTATGGTAGTAATTGCGTTAAAGGGGTTGGGGTAATTCTGGCCCAAGTTAAAGTCATCTTTGGTAATGTTTGTATTCTCTTCTATCCCAACTAATGTTGTATCGAAAAAATCGATTACTCTTGTGTAAATTCCATCCCACGTGTATTGTGTAGAATTTGTCCACATTGCAAATATTTTGTTATTCTTTATTTTTACGATCGGAGAATATTGATCAGAGGCATATTCTGACTCAGACACTTTAAACACTCCCCCATATGGCACGCTGCTATCGTAGAAACGTCTTCCAAAAATTGTCGAGTATCCATTGTGTTCTTGTTCCCATACAACGATAATCTTACCCTCATCATCAATATCAATATCAACAGATGCTAAGCCCTTGACTGGTTCCTTTTCAGAAGTCAAAGGCTCGCTCGGGCCTAGAGGTATTCCGTCTTTGTTTATCCATCTCCATCTAAGCTGCCAGTATGGGCTTGATTCAACTGCCCACACTACCACATAATTCCCATCTTTTTTGTCAGTTGCACCGCTGAAATAAAACATATACGCATTTTCTGGAATTTCGCTAATGAGAAAACTTTTCCCTTTTGAAGTTCCAGTAATATCAAATAATCTTCCATAAACCTCGTCGGTACCGCTTCGGTCATCATGCCAGATAGCAAGAAACGTTTTCTCATCTTTGCCAATCAATATTTTTTGAAGTGCCGCAGTTGTATTATTATCAAGAAAGTCGTTGATAAGAAAATTATTCCCTAGGGTTGATAATGAAACAGTTGTTATTTCACCATAAATTCCTCTTTGTCCAGCTTGTGTTTGAGGTCCCTCACCATACCAGGCAACAATAAGGGTTGAATCATTAATAAAATCAACTGTAGGTTCAAATCTTTGCGCATCAAAAAAAGGATCATAAAAATTAATATTGACTTTACTTGCAGAATCTTGTGAAGCTGAAAAAATTTGACCAATGATGTACGAATTATACGATTGCGTTAGATAACGCCAGACAACTGCTACGTTATTATTTCTAAATGCAATGTTGCTTTCTCCACAGCAACCCTCTGTATCTGGAAACTTGAATTCTTTTATTATGTGTCCAGAGGAATTTAGAACCCCATACCAAATAGCATCCTTCGCACTTCCCCAAGAAATATGGAAATTATAACCTTCATCAAGTGTAAATTTAGGATTTACCCCTACTGATAATTTTATATCATGCGTTGTTTGAGCTATTGAAATATTCAAACAAGTCATAAACAAAAGAATAGTAATCCCGATTCGTACAGCTCTAATTAACCATTTTATAATATGGAGATTACCCCAAAATAAACGACTATACAAACATTTTTGAAGATTGATAGATAACATGCTTTGATTCCTTCTATAGCCCATTCTCTTTAAAATGGCTTGCCATTTTACGAATTATTGTTCCTACTCAATATTCTCATATTTCCCCCACGCTAGTTAATTTGATTTGTTGACTAAGAAGAAGTGATACGGAAGCATTTTAAATCTCCCCGTAAACTCTGAAGTAAAGTAACAAATATTTTATTAAAAGCAATCAGTATAACTACTATAATTGTGAGAATAGTACTGGAAATTAAAACAAAAACAAATGGAGAATATTTTTTACACTTAACACGATGATAACACATAAAAAAGAGTAGAGACTCGCCGCGGCGAGTCTCTACCATAAGCGCATCACTGCACTTTGCTTACAGCTTCACTCCACGGACCTACACCGTTTGTGTTTGCCGCTCTCACTCTGAAAAATACTCTCACTCCTTTCGGTACTTCATCGTCAACAAAGCTTGTCTTCTTTGTTGTCTTAAAATTTTTCAGCTCCGGTATTGTGTTGGCATCGGCTGCATTCGCACCCAAACCTTTTTGCCATTCGTAATAATCTGCATTCGGGTCAACTTGAGTGCTTACAATAAATCCCTCTCCGTCACTGTCGTCTGCTAGAGTTGGTATAAGTGTTTTCGACGGAGACGGTTTTGGTGCTGCGGCTTTCCTCGGTTTAATATTATATTCCAATAATTTTTCCGCGTTGCCTCCGTGAATTCCCCACGCAATACTTTCAATCTTATCGGCAAGCTTGTTTGCGCTGTTGCTAAGTTCTCTTGCCTCTGCAAGAGCGACCGATTGTTTCTGCTTGGCTTCTTCAACTTCCAAATCCTTTGTGTCAATACCGGCAATCATTTGATCTACCTCCGCCACTTGCAAAGTTTGACTTGTCCAGTTGGAAGCGTTTTTCTCCATTCCCGCTTTAAGGGAACGAAGTTGTGCTTTTACTTCACTCAGGTAATTTAACATTGCTACCCTCAGGTTGTTTGTGATTGTTATGTATTATTAGAGCATCTTCAGATGCTTAAGAATCAACCGTAAAAACCCTCAAAATGAGCCAAATTCCACTATTTCAAATGAAAATAGTGCTTTTTCTATTTGTTAGAGCGCTATTTCAATTTCTTTTTGTGCTATTTCTATTTGAAAAAGCACTCCACCTATTTGTAATACCGCTATTTCAAATTGATTTTCCGCTCGGAGAAATTGTTTTTGCACAATAACAATTTGTCGCAGCGTTCTATTTAATTGAAAGACATCTCAATCAAAAAGAAAAAGCTCGACTACTATTGGAAAAAGTCAAAGTACAATTTGAAATAGAGCTTTTGCCAATAGACTTTGTTCAACAACTTTTGATTTATGTTGTGATGCATCCGAAAAAAACTCCCTGCTATTTTTTGACCCCAGTTTAGAAGTTTTTAGAATACCCCCGGGTTCTATGATTAATCTAACACCGGAACATTGCTAAATCAAGGTAAAGAAAATTACACTGGCAGCATTTTTATTTAAGATATTTATTTCTTCACTTCGAGGGCAAAATAAAACCCCGATCTGAGGTCGGGGTCTAACATCTAACGACTAATTACTAAATACTGAATTCGTTTACGCCAGCGATTCTTTGGATCTTCTGAAAGCTGAAATAATAAACCCGGTGACCATAATAAGCACACCGATCCAAACCAAACTGATAAACGGTTTGATGCTGGCATCAATTGTCAGAACTTCTTTTGGTGCAGCGGCATTTTGCCCTCCAGAGAGTTTTGAGAAAACTAAACTAACTTCTTTGCCCGTTGCGTTCATCGAAGTGATAGTCACTTTTAGATCAGCAGGTTTTAATTCCGCCGCAACATAATTCGGTCCTTGTCCATCATTCTGCATGTAAGGTTCAATGTTTTCTTCTTTACCATTATACTTCACAGTTAGTTCTACGCCGATCTTGAAAGGCTTACCGCTCATCATCGCCGTCATATCCGCCGGCAAATTGAATTTATCGAAAACAATTTCTTTTCCGTCGAAGTCAATCTTATCGCCGCTCTTCATTGTGGCGGGTGTTCCGCCGGGATTTTCAGTTCCGTCGGAATAACCGACCGGCGCAACATAAAAATCATGTGTTAGTCCAACG
>JAMCWE010000235.1 GCA_023475265.1 Bacteroidota bacterium | reverse complement strand
AGAAAGCGATATTATTTTGCCGTCGGATGAAGAAGATTGAATAAAATTCCCGCCGCTTGAACAAACCTCGGTCCCGGTCTTGTAAATAAATTCCGATCTATAAACAAAACGTGGTGATTCTTTACCGCCTTCAAATTTTTCCATTCGGGATAAATTTTTATAATGCTGGAAAAATCTTCATTGCTGCCGGTTGGATAAATAATATAATCCGGGTTGCGTCTTAAAATTTCTTCACGCGAGAACATTGGGTAGTTCAACGGTGAATCTGCAGCAATGTTTTTCAATCCGCAAATTTCCAGATACTCGTTTATAAAAGTATTTTTTCCGGCGAGCATAACAGGTTTAGTATCGATCAAGAACATCGTCGATGCTTCAGGATAGTTTTTTGATTCGACCGATAATTTTGTGACCAGCGAATCCCAGCCAGCAACTTTTCTTTTTGCTTTTTCTTCAACGCCGAAAATTTTTCCTAAATCAAGATACGTTTTTTTGATTCCGGTAAAGTTTCGCGGATTCGAAACGAAAATTTTTATTCCAAGCTCACGGAATTTATCATAAGTTTCTTTTGTGTTGCCTTCTACCGTGATAAATACAATGTCGGGTTTTAGCGTCACAATTTTTTCGAAGTTGAATGTTAACATATCGCCGACTTTCTCAACGTTTTGTGCTGCAGTAGGATAGTCACAGTACCTGGTGTCTCCAACCAATTCATTTCCCAATCCTAAATCGTAAATCATTTCAGTAAGATTCGGTGCTAGAGAAATAATTCTTTTTGGGACGTAATCTAAAATTATCTTCTCACCAAGGTCATCTTTAATTTCAAAAGATTTTAAACGGCTTTCAGGTGATTTTCCGCATCCGGCAAGCAAGATGATGCATATTAATATAAACGCAGATGTTATTTTCATTTTTAAGTAAGCAAATATGCTATTACAAACATAAAAAAATTGACTTATACCAAAGTCATAGATTCAACTATACTTCAACGCCAAGCAAAGAATTGAAGAACAAAAAAGAAAAGCTTATAAAGATTTTATGTTTCATTATCTCTTTTAAATTGATATTATTTCTCAATTTATTATTGACTAAGGAGATTATATTTTTAATGTTTAAAAAGAGATAAAGATGTGCCATTAAACTTCTCAAGATAATATTTCTTTTATCATCTAAAGACGAAGTTGAAAAGGTAATATCTCAAACTCATTTGATGTTTGAAATAACAACGGAATAATTAAATAGTTTGCAAATATGTTTTGTGCAAAACGCAAAAAGTTTTTTACTTCAAAAGTTTTGGTCACTACTGAAAATATAACAGTAACCTGTCAACAATAAATTAAAATAAATTTTTAATTAATTCCTCTTTATAGTTTTATACGGATCCTGATAATTAAAACTACCTATCCTGTACTTGATTATTGAACTTCTTTGTGGATGAAATTCGAATGATCTTTTATAGGCATCCAAATATGATCTTATACGGATTCTTTTTCTGTTCTCATAGACTCTTCCCGCCAATTGGATTACAAAGTTATAACCCCAACTTTCTTTATTCATTTTTAATTAACAGAACGGATTGAGTAGATATGAAATTTAAAACGGATTCAAAATTATTGCCGGAAATTAAGAAGTATGGAAATTTTGACACTAATGCTTGTCTTCAATGCGGGAGCTGTACTATTTCGTGTGAGCTTGTAAACGAACAGAGTTCATTCCCAAGAAAAATTATTCGTTACTCTTTGTTAGGTCTTAAGCGACAACTTAAATCTAGTTTAGACCCATGGTTATGTTACTACTGCGGCGATTGTTCAAATACTTGTCCTAGACAAACCGAACCAGGTGAAGCAATGATGACTGTAAGACGATATCTAACAGCTCAGTATGATTGGACTGGACTTTCGGCAAAAATATATAAATCTAAATATTGGGAAATTGGATCGCTCTTATTCTTTGCTTTAGTTGTATTAGGACTTGTTGTTTATTATCACTTGGTTAATGTAGAACTTGATTATGAATCATTTATTACTACACCAATGCCAATGCAACATATGTTTGGCTTGATAAGCACATTTACAACAGTAGTATTTCTAATTCCCTTATTTTTTATTCTCACTTTTGGTTTACGGATGTATTGGTTTACAATGAAAAACTACGACAGTCCTAAAGTTGCACCCTATTATTATTTGGTTGAATTGAAAACATTCTTCTTGCAGATATTCGTTCAAAAAAGATTTAAAGATTGTTCAGTAAAAAATCGGTGGATAAAACATTTACTGTTAGCTACCGGATGCGGAATAATGATGTGTGTTAAGTTTTTCTTTTTACAATGGTTTCAAACTGATGAAATATATCCAGTATATCATCCGCAAAGATGGATAGGATATTTCTGTTTTGGTGCATTACTCTATACTTCTATAGAAATACTTGTTAGTAGAATTCGTAAAAAGGAGGAGATACATAAATTCTCGCGTTCAAGCGATTTAGTTTTTCCAATTTTATTATTGCTAACCGCACTTAGCGGGATTGCAGTTCATGTGTTTAGATATTTAGGTATGGAATTAACAACACACTTCGCTTATGCAATTCATCTCGCAATAGTTGTTCCAATGTTGATTATCGAAATACCATTTGGGAAGTGGAGCCATATGCTTTACAGACCATTAGCAATTTATTTGCAAAAAGTAAAAGAAAGAGCATTACAAATTGAAATAAATAAGGAGTCAATTTTAGAAAATGTTTGAGAATATAACCAATAGTAAAATAGGTTCCGCTTTGGTTGTTGGAGGCGGAATTGGTGGTATGCAGGCGGCTCTTGACTTGGCCGAATCCGGAATTAAAGTTTATCTTGTTGATAACAAACCTTCTATTGGCGGGGTTATGGCGCAACTAGATAAAACTTTTCCAACTAACGATTGTGCCATGTGTACAATGGCGCCGAGATTAGTAGAGATTGGCAGACACAAGGATATTGAAAAGATTACTTATAGTGAGATTGAAAGTATTATAGGAAAACCCGGGAATTTCAAAGTACAATTAAAAAAGAAACCGCGATATGTTGATGAGAAAAAATGTACTGGCTGCGGAGCTTGTGTTTCAAATTGTCCAACTAGAAACTCTGTTCAATTAATTGAGAAAGAAAAAGTAGCTCTGCAACCGCAGTATGTTGAAAAAGTCACCTCAATAATTAATAAGCATAGAAACAGAAAAGGTCCTTTAATGCCAATACTGCAAGAAGTAAATGCCGCCTACAATTATTTTCCGGAGAATGTATTAAAGTATATTTCTCAAGAAATTGATTATCCGCTTTCTCATATTACTCGCGTAGCAACTTTCTATAGCTCCTTCAGTTTGAAACCTATTGGTAAATACACGTTAAATGTTTGCATGGGTACTGCATGCTATGTAAGAGGATCTGGAATTTTATTAGAACAGTTCAGTGAAAAATTGAATGTTAAAGTTGGCGAAACAACCGAAGATCATCTTTATACTCTTAAAGCGGTTAGATGTATTGGATGTTGCGGTTTAGCACCGGTTGCAACAATTGGCGAAAGTGTTTACGGAAAACTTCAAGCTAAAGATATATCTGGCATAATTGAAAAAAAGAAAAATGAGGCGGTGGAATATGCCAAAGTTAACAATTGATGATCTAAAAAAAATTAGAGATGATTCTCGTAAAGAACTTTATCTACGCGAAGGAAATTATAGAGGAAAAGTTATTGTACATATGGGAACCTGTGGTATTGCTGCCGGAGCCAGAGAAATAGTAAATGCTTTGTTAGATGAGTTTGATAAAAGAAAATTGACTGATATAATGTTTACAACTTCTGGGTGTGCCGGTTTATGTTCTGAAGAACCCATGATAACTGTTGAGATAGAAGGTGCTGCACCTGTGCTTTATCGGGAGTAAGCTTTCGATAAAGCTAAAAGGATTTTCAACGAACATATTATTGGGGGAAAGGTGATAACAGATTTTGTTTTAGGTGTTGGATCAGAGAGGGTGGGATAATGGCAGAAAAGAAACGAATTGAATTAATGGTTTGCACTGGAACAGGCTGCTTTGCCGGCGGTGCGTATCAGATTATTGATGAATTAAAAAAGGAACTTGAGCTGTTCGGTTTAAAAGAAGAAGTAACAGTTGTTGCCACAGGGTGTAATGGATTTTGTGGTCAGGGACCTTTGATGGTTGTTTTGCCAGATAATATTTTTTATGGTTGGCTCGAGACAAAAGATATTCATCATCTTGTCGAAGAACATTTTCTAAAAGGAAGACCTGTTAAAAAATTAATGTTCATTCCACCTGAACAAAAGGAACCACTGCCGCTAATTTCAGACATTCCTTTTTTCAAAAAACAATTATTAATTGTCTTGAGAAATAAGGGAATTATCGATCCCGAAAAAATTACTGATTACATCGCTCGTGATGGTTATTTGGCTATTTCTAAAGTGTTAAGCTCAATGAATCCAATTGATGTAGTTAACGAAATTTTAAAATCGGGGTTACGAGGCAGAGGTGGAGCGGGATTCCCAACTGGAAGAAAATGGCAAGTTGCAAGTCAACAATCTAAATCGCCAAAATATTTGATTGCAAACTGTGACGAAGGCGATCCCGGTGCTTATATGGATAGAAGTGTTTTGGAATCGGACCCTCATTCAGTAATTGAGGGAATGACTATAGCTGGATATGCAATTGGTTCAACGAATGGCTTCATTTATGTAAGAACGGAATATCCTCTTGCAATTAAAAGAATGAGAATTGCAATCGAACAAGCGCAAGAATATGGTTTACTCGGTAAAAATATTTTAGGAACAAATTTCAATTTTGAAATTGAAATTAGAGAAGGATCCGGTGCGTTTGTATGTGGTGAAGAAACTTCTCTTATTCATTCTATTGAAGGAAACATTCCTGAACCAAGACAGCGTCCGCCATTCCCGGCACAAGAAGGTTTGTGGGGTTGCCCAACTGTTATTAACAATGTTGAAACACTTGCCAATGTTCCCGTTATAATTTCTAGAGGAGCGGATTGGTTTTCGAATATTGGAACAGAAACTTCGAAAGGCACAAAAATCTTTTCTCTTGTTGGAAAAATTAATAATACCGGATTGATTGAAGTTCCGATGGGAATTACTCTTCGTGAAGTTGTTTATGAAATAGGAGGAGGAATTCCTAAAGACAAAAAATTTAAAGCTGTTCAAACCGGCGGTCCATCGGGCGGCTGTATTCCTGCTGAATTATTAGACTCACCAATTGATTTTGAGTCGTTGCAAAAAGCTGGTTCTATGATGGGTTCTGGTGGCATGATTGTTATGGATGAAGATACATGTGTTGTTGATGTAGCAAAATTTTTCATTCAATTTACTAATGATGAATCATGTGGAAAATGTGTTTCGTGCAGAGATGGAAGTGATGCCTTGTTAGAAGTTTTAACAAGAATTTCAAATGGTGAAGGAATGGATGGTGACGTAGAATTTTTAACCGAGTTAGCAGAAAGTGTTAAGGATGCTTCGATGTGCGGATTAGGACAAACCTTACCTAACCCGGTTCTGTCAACTATACGATATTTTAAGGAAGAATATGAAGCTCACATAAAAGAAAAAAGATGTCCGGCATTAGTTTGCAGAAATTTAATCGAGTATTATATAGACCCTAACAAATGTGTCGGTTGCTTGCTGTGTATAAAAACCTGTCCAACAGAAGCAATAAAAGGTGAATCAAAACATATCCATATAATAGATCAGGAAAAGTGTAGTAAGTGCGGTCAATGTATGGAAGTATGTCCTCCAAAAATTTCAGCAATTTTAAAAATCACCGGCAAAGATATTAATAACATGGTCCAACTAACTGAACTCATTTCATGTAAAGAATGGAAAAAGGAACATGAACCTGCACATAGTTAAAAAAATATTGAATGCAGAAGTTATTTGCGGCAGCGAATTTTTAAACAGAGATGTAAAAATGGGCTGCGGCTGCGATTTAATGAGTCATGTTTTAGCACATATTGAACATAAAGATACCTTGCTTTTAACTGGTCTTACCACTCCGCAAGTGATTTATACAACAGATGTAGTAGATATAAAAGCAATTTGTTTTGTACGTGGTAAGCGACCCGACGAAGAAGTCATAAAACTTGCAGAGACTTATAATATTGTTCTTTTGGGTACTAATCTTCCTCTTTTTGAAAGCTGTGGCAAGTTATATAAGGAAGGCTTAACAGGAATTTCAGAATATGAGTCAAGCAATTAAAACTACTAAGATTCAAGAACTTGCATATGCATCTAAAGTTGAAGACGCGATGAGCACCAATATAGTTGTTGTAACACCATACGATTCAATTTTGGATGTATGGCTTAAACTTAGAGATAATCGTATTTCAGGCTTACCGGTTGTTCACGAAGATTATATTGTTGGAATTATTAGTGTTGAAGATTTTATAAAATGTCTAATGCTTGGCAAAACGAATGAATTAGTAAAAGATCACATGACTTCAAAAGTTGAAACAATCTATGGTGATGAATTATTAATTCACATACTCAAAAAATTTGAAAAATTTAAGTTCGGCAGATTCCCGGTCAAAGACCGAGATACAAATAAACTAATTGGAATCTTAACTAAAGGCGATGTTATAGAGTGCTTATTAAAGAAACTTGAAAAAGATTATTATGAAGAAGAATCTCAAAAAAGAAACATCTGCAATTTCTTTGATGATGTTTGTTCTGATAGCACAAATATTCAATTAAAATATAATGTTATTGGCAAAGAATTTAAAAAAGCCGGAGAAAAAAGTAGTCTATTAAAAAATGCGTTACTAAAACTTGGAATTTCAACTGAAATTATAAGAAGAATTGTAATTGCATCAATTGAATCTGAAATGAATATGATAATATTTACAGATGGTGGGGAGTTAATAGTTTGGATTGACGAAAACAAAATTAAGGTTAATGCTGTTGATAACGGACCAGGTATTCCTGATATAGAAAAAGCAATGACTCCTGGTTATTCAACAGCGCCAGATTGGGTACGGGAAATGGGTTTTGGTGCCGGTATGGGACTACCAAACATTAAAAATTGTACTGATGAAATGAAAATTGATTCAGTTGTTGGACGTGGAACAAATTTAGAATTTATAGTGAATATAAAAAATGAAACTGGAAGAAATAATTAGCTCTCTAAGACTTAATGTTTTAACGGGTGCGAATTTTCTTGATCGAAGCGTAAGCGGTGGATATATAAGCGATATGTTAAGTGATGTTCTTGCAAATGCAAACGAAGGGAATATCTGGATTACTTTGCAAACTCATTTAAATATTGTCTCTGTCGCATCAATTAAAAAAATCTCCGCTATACTAATCCCATCGGGCAGAAAACTAGATGACGATTCTCTGAAAAAAGCTGAAGAGGAAAAAATAGTTGTCTTGAATTCAGAGGAAAAAGGTTTTCAATTAGCAGGTAAGTTGTACAAACTGGGAGTTGGTAAAAATAATGA
>JAMCWE010000060.1 GCA_023475265.1 Bacteroidota bacterium | reverse complement strand
GGCAAATATCCTGCCGGATCTCCGTCGAATTCAACATCCGGATGAATATCGTTCATAAATATTTCTATTTTTGCTGCGTATTCAATTGATAAAAGCGGAGTGTTCACAAATTCTTTTCCGGAATAAATCCCCTTCAATAATTTATGAATATTAGTTAACCTTACATTTGCTGTTTTGAGGATATAAAATTTATCATCTGTTATATTATTTTTCCGATGTACTTTTATTCCGGAAGCAATATATGCGGTGATGCCGATCGATAAATTTGTAACGTTAGAATATTTAGAATTCTTAGAGTCCAGTGCAACCGAATAATCTGTTCCTTTATAAGCTGCGAGCAGCTGCAACAGTGAAACAAGAGTGCCGAAAAAATCTCCCATCGAGGCTCTTATTCCTGAATTTGCTTTTCTCGCAAGCGACGCGCCTAAACCGATGTTTGCACAGCACGCAAAATATTTTATCATAGACAAATCTTTTGAATTTTGAATTTTGCAAAATTGTATCCGCCCGATAGGAATATTTACAGATTTCATTTTTATAATTGCATCGGAAGCTTTAATTACGTTTGTTGATATTCCGTAACTTCTACAAAAATCTGGACTGGTGCCGGTATAAATAACTCCGAACCTTGAGTTGGATATTCTATTTCCTTCGCTGTCATAAAAACCGTTTATTACTTTATTGATTGTTCCGTCTCCACCAACGGCAATAATATTCTCATAGCTGTCCATATTTGCTTTAACTGATAAAAGGAATGCGTCTTCAAATTCTTTTGTAAATGCTGTATCAAATTTGAATTGTTTATCTTTTAAATATCTCATTGCCTTATCCGCTAACCGGGCTGATTTGCCGCCTTGCGAAAATGGATTAACAATTAATAACGTCTTCATATTCGCCAGCTTCGATTTCATTAAAGAGCTTACAAACTTTTTCAATTGAGCTTTCTTTCAAATTAGCGCCGGCAATCATCCTGATTCTTCCATCATTTTTTCTTACCGAAGGATAAACAAAAGGAGTTGTAAGAATTCCATTCTGAAATATTTTTTTTGCCAGGAAAAAAGTATTTTCTGAAGTACCGGAAATTATCGAGTTAATTGGAGCGGCACTGTTCGTCGTTAAAAAACCGTTAGCTTTAAGAGAGTTTTTTATTTCTTCAGCATAGTAAAAAATTTTACCGGCACGATAATCATATTCATCTTCGACAATATCGAGAGTCGTATCGATCCCTGCAAGAACCGCCGGAGAAACAGCCGTTGAGTACACTAAATGAGAACAAAAATAGCTGAGATAATTAATCAGTTCCCTGCTGCCGCCTACAACGCCGCAATTGTTTGCTAAGGCTTTCCCTAATGAAGAAGTATATATTCCTTCAAAATGTTCTATGTTTGAATATGATAGAATGCCCTTTCCGTTTTTACCTATAACTCCTATCCCATGCGAGTCATCAACAACGGGAACGGCGTTGTATTTTTTACATAGTTTATAAATATCCGCAAATGGCGCGATGGCACCTTCGGTTGAGAACACCGATTCGGTTACAACAAATATTTTTTCGTAATGCGAATATTTTTTAAGCAGGTATTCAAGCGTTTCAGTGTTGTTATGACTAAACGGTATCGACTTGCAGCCAACGCTGCGTATTCCCTGGATCAAGGAAGAATGAACAAATCTATCAAACAAAACTAAATCATCTTTTCTTGTTACGGTTTGAAATATTCCGTTATTCGCCTGGTAGCAAGAGGGATAAATAAGAACATCTTCTACCCCGATAAATTCGGAAAGCTTATATCTAATTTTTTGAAACAGCTCGGTATATCCGCCAACGATTGGAGTAGAGCACATTGAAATCCCGTATTTCTTAATTGCATTAATATAGGCTTCTTTTATCCTTTCATCGTTCGATAAACCGAGGTAATTGTTGGTCGCTAAATTGATCATCTCTTTACCGTTTACGATAAGCGGATCGGTTTGCCCGCTGCAGATTATTGAATAATACGGATTGAAATCTGTATGCCGAAATATTGAGTCGTCAAATTCGACTCTATCTTTTAAGCAATAATTTTCATGTATCATGACTAAATCTCCTTATAATGCCTGTAAATTTTTTGTATTTGAATAACATGTAGTGACCCTGCCAGAGTCGCACATGAAAACACATTTATTACAATTTTTACATTTCGATTTATAATCATCCTCAGCCTGCAGCATTTTGTTTACAAAATCCGGTTCACAAATGAAGGGTCTTGCCAGACTTACAAAGTCAGTCAGCTTATTGGAAATTGCAAATTCAATTTCTTGCTTGCTTCTGAATCCACCCACCGAAATAACAGGAATGCTGGTTATTTTTTTTGCCCTTTCTGCGAAGTGAAGATTGTACATCGGTGAAAAGCCGATAAACTTCGGAACAATTAATTTGTTGATTAATGTTTTGTAAATTTTTCTCTTAAACTTATTTTCGGTCTTAAAGATTGGATTGTACTTAAAAATAATCTTAACATCCAAATCTCCTCTGAAAATATTTAAAGGATAGTCCATCGTTCCGTAGCTAATTTCAATTGCATCAAATTGTTTCTCATCTAGAAATTTGATTAAGCTATCAAACTTTGCCGGATAAAAATTATTTGAAAGATTATGGTCGCCGCTGATTTTGATTAGAACCGGGAATGAGCTTCCGCAATTATCTTTTATATGGTCAAAAATGACATCCAATAATTTGATTCCGATTCCGGTCGATTTGTCAATTCCGAATTCATTTCCTAAAATGTTTGTTTCCGGTAAAATGAATTGGTGCAGAAGATATCCATGACCGGCATGCAATTGCACACCGTCAAAGCCGGCTTCTTCGGCAAAGCAAGCGGAATTTTTAAATTGTTCGATAACAAGTTCGATTTCATTTTGTGAAATCAATTTAGGCTTCTCGCGAAAATAAATGGAACGTTTTGTTGTACTTGACTTTGGAGTTGACAAAGTTTCACTCTTTAATGTCTGTCTGCCCGAATGAGCAAGCTGCATTATTATCGGGCAATTATATTTATGAACCTCATCGGTTATTTGTCTGTAGAATTTTATTTTATCTTTCAAATCAATTCCGGCCTGGCACGGCTGCATTGCTCTGCCGATTCTGGAAACAAATGAGAAGCCTGTAATTATCATCCCGACATTATTTTTTGCTAAGGTTTTGTATGTCGAGAAATATTTTTGATTAGGATATCCGTTTTTATCAGATGCGCCTTCATACGTAGCAGAGCGGACTATTCGATTCTTCAAAAGAAGCTTTCCGATTTTTGCTTCTATGAAAGGATTGGTCCTCACCTTCATGCCTTTACATTTGAATGAAAATTGAATAAGAATCCAATGAAGAAATATGAAATAAGAAATAACAAAACACCTAACGCAGGATTGAAAAGTGAAATCAGAGCGGTTTCGGTACATGCGCAAGATCTGAAATTCATGCTTAATGAAAAGTATGTCATTTCTCCTTTAGGATTCTTAAAGAAGAGGTAACCGGTCCATAATTGTAAAGCAGTTGCAAGGAGACCAAGTTCAATGAATATGCCGTTCAATTCAAAATGCCAGACTTCGAATCCATAATAGATAATCAAAAACGTAACGAGCGGTAAGAAGGAAGTTAAGAAAGAAAATTTCTGAGACTTCTGTAATCCAAGTCTAACAATGAGAGTTTTTTTTCCGGCAGCTTTATCTCCTTCATAATCTTTGAAGTAAGTATAAAAGGTCATCAACCCGTTGATCAAAGAAATGTACAGCAATAAAAGAATTTGACTCGAAGACAAAATTGAGATGTCCGATTTTCCGGATGCCAGAAAACTGAACATCGCACAAGTCGAAATCATTATTCCGAAAATTATATTCCCCCATATTCCATGTCCCTTAGCATATTCGTAAAAAATGTTAAGTGAGATTCCCAGAAGAAGAGGAATAACTGCATACTTTTCAAGAAAGAACCATGTAATAAAAAACGCCCCAAGCATTATAACTGTTGATAACAGCACTGCGTATTCTGGATGAAGCTCGCCGCTAATCATCGGTCTGTCCGGAGCATTAATTTTATCTTCCTTCAGACCGAGATAGTCGTTGTATATTTGATTTACTCCCCAGCTTAGGAATAATATTATCAAAATTAAAATAAGTTTAGGTAAAGAAGTAGGTGAATAAACATCAGAATAAGAACCAGAAAGGTTACTCCCATTATTTAAGTACACAAGATATTGATAATAACATACACCGATCAGCCCGGCAATTCCCGTTATGAATGAATAGTATAATCTCATCGATTTGATATAAGCCCTAAGAAAAGAAAAGATTTTATTTTTCGGTTTCATTTTAATTACTCTAAAGTTTTACAACCTTTTCATAAAAGCCGGGCACGCTGCCGCGGTCCCAGTTTTCAATGACCTGGTGCGATAATTCTTTTGATAATGGTAATGCCGTTATGCTGTTGCGTTGTACAACTTCGAATATTTTATTTGAACACTCTTCGCAAAGCCATTTATCGCCTGGAACTTCAAAGTTTTTTCTCATCCGTTTATAAATTATTTCAAATTCCTCATCGCGGATATTGCCGAATGAAATATTTAAAAATTCACACGGCTGTATGTCACCTTTTGCGTTGATATAAAACCTGTCGGTTCCTCCGGCGGTGCAGCCGAACATATCTTTATTCTCATCTGCAATTTGTGCAGCAACATATGGGTAATCTTTGTATCGGGATTGGTTATTGTAACTGTCAGCTAATTCCCTTATGTAATCCAAATCTTCTTTTGTGAATTCATCCATTTCTTTTCCAAGCCATCCTCCGGAAGGTTTCGGTTTTATCAACTGAACAATCGAAACACCTAATTCTTTTTCTAAATCAAGAATAGACCGGAAATTTCCGTTGTAATAATCGTCCTTCAAAATGCAGGTATTAGCAGCTATTTCTACCCCGGCTTTATGGCAGCATTTGATTCCGTTTAAAAGATTTTCCCAGGCATACTCTCTTTTCATAAATGAATTAATTTTCTCCGGAACCGATGAATGGATGGAAAACATTATGCCCTTCAAACCCAGCGATTTAAGTTGAGTAAGCCTTTCCTTCGTTATGCCGTCGCCGGTTGAATTCACCCATATTTCTCCGATTGAAATTGATTCGCATATTTTCACAAGTCTATCGAAGACTAGAAACGGTTCGCCTCCTTCAATATTGAAAAATGCGACTCCCATTTCATCGAGCTTTTTTGTTACGCTGCTGAGTAATTTAATGTCAACATCCTTACCTGCATCCAGCTTCTGATAGCAGTGTTCACATCTATATCTGCATCCGGAGGTAATTGAAATGAGAACAGTTATGCATGGCATTTTTGATTCGCTTATCATTACTTTCCTGCATGCTTTGAAAAATGCTTTGGATGGAAACGCTGGAACATATAAAGCAACCTTTGTATAGCGACCGGATTTTACATACTTGTTTAATTTCATTTTTGACAGGAAAAGTAAAAGCCGCTTTAAAAATCTTGTGAAATCTTTCAATGGAAAATTCTTCATCAGTATTTGCATGAAAAAATACATGAAGACATAAATCTTGATGTAATTATTGTAAAGGTGTTTTTCAAATCCTATTAAATACTTCACTTTATTCATGACGCTTCTTCCAAATCATTATAGATAATTATTTCCTTTATACCAATTAATGGTGTTTTCAATACTCTGTTCGAAAGAATAATCGGGAACGAAGCCGAGTAACTTTTTTAATTTTTTGTCTGAGTATTCAATGTTGTCGTAAAATATATTTACCCTTGCCCGTGAAACGGGAGGAGGATTCTTAAACCGAAAGACTGTATAGAATAATTCTATAAAGAATGCGGGCGGGTATATTATAAACTTCGGAATACGGTTAGGAATTTTAAAGCCAGCCTTTTCACAGAGCAAGTTCAATAGCTTGTACTGATATTCTGCTTGAGGCGAAACTGCGAGTATCTTATTAATTCCTTTTAATTTCTTCTCGTACGCAAGGTAATAGATCTTGGCAAGATCCCTTGCATAGATGGTGTGAAATTTATTTTTCTTAGAACCCGGTACAAAATGAAATCCGCTCTTAACTGTTTTTAGAAAATCATAAAATCCAGAGTGGAATTCTCTTTCGCCATAAATCCAGGCTGGTTCTATTATCGTCAAATTCATAAAATTATCTTCGGCAAATTTTACGGCCTGATTGTTTGCTTCTGCTTTTGTGTCGCGGTAAAAATTCATGCCGGAAGGGAATATCCTGTCTAAAAAATATTTATAATGAGGATTGTACTTTACTTCTTCATCTTTTATAAGCGGCGACGATTCTTCTCCATAGCAGGAAATAGATCCTGTAATAATGATATTTTTTATTCCGTGGTAGTTCGCAGCTTTTAAAACGTTCAACATACCGATAACGTTAGTTTTATAAAAATCATCGTACTTTCCCCAGTCACTTACTTTAGCGGCAGTATGTATAATAAAATCAGCACCGTTAAAAGATTCAATTAGAGAATCAACTTGAATAATGTCGACATATCTGAATTTAACTCCCAGCTTTTTCAATAATTCAATATTTTTATTACTTCGCACAAGGCATAATAAATCCACATCCTTCCGAACAAAATATTCAGCTATGTGGCTGCCAGCGAGCCCGCCGGCACCGGTTAAAACTACTTTATTCATTTCTTTTCGTAATTTTATTAATCAGATAATCTGTTAATGCTTTAATGTATTCATAATGATTTTTAAAGCTGCGCGCACAGATATTGAAATCGTTTAATAAAATTTTGGTGTTATTCTTATCCAAAATTTTTATTAAACTTTCCGTTATCCTACCGATTTTCTGCAAGTGAATATTTGCTGAAACTGCTTCCTGAAGAAGCTCACTCTCATTATCCGGTGAAACTGTAAACAATAATTCATATTCTCCGGTTTCGCCAAACATTAGAATCTCTTCGGGAAGCTTCAGCTTTTCGGTCAGTATTTTCCCCGGCACATAGTATGGAATATCTGAAACAATAAAACCGGTATTATTAATTTCAGAAATTATGTTGAGCGACTTTAACAGTCCATCGCTCGTATCGATACAGCAGTTTGCGTAATTTGAAACGAGCTGAGATTCTTTAAAACGAATCGGAAATAAAACCGGGTTTTCTGCGAATAATGAATCAAGACCGCTTCCAAGTTTGCTTAGCTGTGAAGCCGACTCAAAATTACCGCGGCCAATCTCTCCGGTCAGGTAAATCAAATCGCCAATCTTAGCTCCTTTTCGTGTAATTATTTTTTCCGACCCGCCAAAAGCAACGCCGGTAAAATTCCATTTATCTGATACTCCAATATCACCGCCTACAAAGCCGGTGTGGCATTCGGTAAGAATTCGCGCAATTCCTTTCGAAAGTTGATCTACAAATTCTAAATCCCATTTATTTTCTTTAGACAAACTATTACAGAAGAACAAAGGTTTGCCGCCGCACGCAAAAATATCACTAAGTGTGCATGATGCGAGGTTCATTCCAAGATTATAAGGATTGCCAGTTCTAAAGTGGTCTTCATCGGAATAGTTGTCGTTGAAAAAAGCTAAGTCTTTGTCTCCCAATCGGATTATTTCCGAGTCAGACTCAAAAAATTCATTTTTGTGCAAAGGAGATTTTCTGAAATTCTTAAGTATTTGCTTTATAATTTGATCTTCAGTTTCCATATTCATATTCCTAAAATCGACTCATTCATCTAATTAAGAATTTTATTTGAGAATTATGATTTCAAATTTCTATTAACAATTTCTGATTATTTACACTGAGTCTTGTCATAAAAATGTCTTAGAGTAGTAAAATTTAGATCATTTTCTTAAGCTCGTTAAAAAATCTGTCCGAAGTTGAAATACACTCCAGTAGTTTCTTTTCCAAAGCCTACGTCTAGGCGAACGACAAAAGTATCCATGTAAAATCTTAACCCGGCAACCGGACTGCTTGCCCAGTTATTCAAATCAATTTTTGAAATTGAATTCCAGACTTTCCCTGCGTCCATTCCAATTGTTCCGCCAAAGCGCCGGAAAATCGGAAAGCGCAGTTCTGCATTTACCAGAGCTGTTGTGTTATCTAAAAATCTATCTTGGGGATAACCTCTTAGAGTGTTATTCCCGCCAAGCGGCAGTAAAATTTGAATAGGTAAATCGTTTCCGGTTAAACTTTGCAAGTTTGATCTAAAAGCAAAAACTGTTTTGGGATAGAAAAGTGTTGTGTAATATTGAAATAAGCCGCTGAACCTGTTGAATGAAATATTTGTAAATGAATTTTTGAAAGCAAATTCAGTTTCACATTGAAGAACAATTCCCTCAGAAGGATTGATGAAACTGTTGCGCGTATCGTATCTTAAATTTATCAGTGTTGAAATGTAATTTATTTTTGATAAGCTAAGCTTCGAAGATAATTTCCAGATTTCACTTGTATCAGCAATATTGAAATTACGAATGTATTTGTACTTCAATCCTAGTTGTGCGACAAAGGAGTTTGAAAATCCCCGGCTAAAATTTAAATTTATTTCCAAAGGTTCTTTGGTATAATATTCACGGTTTTGAAATTTTGAATTGTTTCCGATTCCGAAGAAATTATTTTTTATATACTTGTCGTAGTCTACAACAAAATCAAATGCCAGTGGATAAATTTTTCCTTGACGGAATTCAAAATCCGGGACAGAAAAAACAAACCTATACCATCTTTCACCTTTGGTGCTGTTGAAAAAAGTTAAGTCGAAGGATTCACTCAAATTAAGTTGATTTAATAGAAATGCTTTTGCGCCATAACCGAAGCCAACATCGGTATCGTATGAGATAATCGGAAATGGTTCAAAAGTTTTATCCTTAAGCGAAGTTATTTTTAAAAATTCTTTCGGAGTTGAAGAAATAATTTCTTTTAAATTGATTTCGCTATAAATCCCAAAATGGTCAGAAGGATGAATATTATTTTTTGTTGAATCAAATATAATTTTATTGGAAAGAATATCATCTTTCCGGAAATGATGACTTAAAAATAAATAATCAATTCTCCTGGGGTACAAATCAAAAATAGAGTTTAATAAATCATAGCAATTAAGTTTATTTCCTGCAGCGTCAATCATTCTTGTGGAATAAGAAATGTTTTCATTTTTCAAAGGATACCAGGTAAAGATTTGTGAAGAATTATTTTTCTCGAAAGTATCGAGAAAATTGTTTGACGTAATTAGATTTTTTAATTCTTTTATTTCAGGCGCCATATTAAAATCACCGCCAATAACAAAAGGGAAATCATGGGGAAGTTTTTTTAATTGTTCGTTCAGATTTTCCAATTCGTAATTTCTTCGATTAATACCTGCATCCCATTTTGTATAAACATTTTTTATTTCCGTTTCCCCAATAGAATTTTCTTTGCAGAATGTTTCGTACTCACTTTTTAATACTGAATCTGCCGGCACTGTAGCAGACAAATGAACATTTACTAAATAAACTGGCGTGTTATCTACCAATATTTTTCCTACCAGTGCGAAATTAGATTCATCAAAGTGAATTGTAAGTACATCGCCGAAAACACCAAAAGAACCTTCAAGCTTCCAAATATCAAAAAGCTTCATTCCTAATTTTTTATCAGTAAGAATCGTGATTCCTTCTTTAGAATTTATAGGGAAGCCTAACGAACCAATTTTAATTCCTGCATTGCATACTTGATGGATTTCGTCAAAGTTGAGTGAATCAGCAAGACGAGCTGAGTATGCAGCAACAGGGTTTACTTCCTGCAGAAAGATTACATCGGGCTTAATCGCTTTTAGTTCATTAAGCAGCAAGTTAAAACGTGCTTCTTTTTTTTCTGTAGTTTCGTACTCGCCCATTTTTAATATACCATGATAATCAAGACCGGACCAAACATTTACGGAAACTATTTTAAGTTTAGCATCTTGTGCAAAGACGGAAATTGAAATTAAAAGAAACAGATAAAATATTTTCATTTTTTCAAATAGGAATTCTTGTTTAAAACTTTGGAAATTACAAATACCTAATTGTCAAAAAAATGTCATGAAGAAATAATAATTTTGTCGGTTTTAAATTTCTGATTATCTCACGCAAACAACATTCGCGATGTTATTTAACAAATTTGTACCCGCTTTTATGCATAGTAAGAATATGAACTGGTTCAGCAGGATTATTTTCAATTTTTTTTCTTATGGATAAAATATAATTATCAACCGTGCGTGTAGTAGGAAATGCTTCGTAGCCCCAAACATCATCAAGAAGTTTATCTCTGGAAACAACATCTCCTTCTCTTTCAATTAGATATTTTAATATTTTAAATTCAAGCGCAGAAAGTTTTATTAGTCTGCCGTTTTTTGAAGCTTCCATTTTTTTAAAATCCAGATTAATTCCATCGAAACTGAAATCATCTATGCTTTTAGCCAGTTCACTCTTGCGCCTTAAGATTGCTTTTATTCTAGCTTGAAGTTCTCTTAAACTAAATGGTTTTGTAACGTAATCATCAGCGCCAATTTCAAGTCCCAATACTTTATCTATCTCGTCTTTCTTACTTGTCAACATTAAAATGGGAGTATTTATTCCGTCTTTTCTAAGGTCGCTGCAAATATCCAATCCATTTTTAGATGGAAGCATAATGTCAAGAATTATTAAATCAACATTTTCATTTTTAGCCAATTGATGACCTTTCTCACCGTCTGAAGCAGATTTAATAATATAATTTTCAGCTTCTAAACTAACAGTCAGTCCTTTTAAAATTGCAGGATCATCTTCAACTAGCAATATTTTTTTCACTTACATCCTCCTTGGAAATACTAAACTAAATGAACAATCTTTGCCAGGCGTACTTTGAATTTCTAAACTACCATTATGAGCAGACATTATTTGTTGAACAAGCGCAAGACCTAAACCACTTCCCGGAATATTTTTGTTTTTAGTATTTTGACTTCTGAAATATGGCTGCGTAATAAAATGAAGCTCCTCCGGGGCAATACCTTGTCCGAAGTTTTTAAATATCAGGAAAAGAAAATCATTTTCTTTTTTTAATGAAATAAGAATTCTTTTAGGGTCTGAAGAATATTTTATTCCGTTAGAAAGAAGATTGATAATGGCCCCTATAACTGCATCAGAATCTGCAAAGATTAGACAATCTTCGCCACAAATATTTTGTTCAACAGTACACTTTTCAATTTTGAATTGATATGACATTAAGTTCATTGCATTACAAAGCAATGTTTTTAGTTCAACTTCAGCAAATTTATATTCTTTCACTCCTCGTTCAATTTTTGAAAGATCGAGAACATTTTCTATCAATCTTTCAAGTCTGCCGCATTCTCCGGTGATAATTTCCAAATAATCTTCAGATTCAGTGTCATAAAGTTTTTTCTTCAATAGAAGAAGTTCTGAAAACATTTTGATGGAGGTAAGAGGAGTTTTTAGTTCATGAGATATGCTTGAAATAAAAAAAGATTTGAGGCGGCTTAATTCTTCAAGCTTTTCCTTCATTAATTGTTCATGGATTAATTCTTCATGAATTTTAATTTTTTCTAACGTCAAACCAGATTGAAGGGTTACTTCTAAAAGAAGATCAACATCTTCAATCGAAAATCTTTTACCGGACTTTTTCTCACCAAGTACTAAAAATCCCAACAACTCTCCGGTTGAAGATTTAATAGGAATGACTAAAACTATTCCCCATCGCCGGAATACTTTATTATCGGCTTCTTCAATTTTGATGTTGGATTCTATTTTACCAGGAATTGCCACCGGTAGTGGAAGATCCGTTTTTAATTCTTTCATATTTAAATAAATACTTCTGCCCTCCAGCATATTAAAATTATGATGAGCTGCTAATCGAATTCTGCTTTTCAGCGGATCATAAATAAAAAATCCTATTTTAGTCATAGGTAAAAACAAATTGCTCTGCTCAACAATTTTTGAAGCAAGTATTTTTATTGATCCGCAATTTTTAATCTCATTGAAAAAGTTTTTTGTTGCTATACGAAAATCATACTGAGTTCTAAAAAATTTCTTATCAACAGCTCTTTGAATTATTGATTTTGCAGGCTGGAAGAGAAACGCAATAATCATTGCGGCAACAGTACTGGAAATTAATTCGCTAACATTTCTTATAACGGAAGTGATTGTTACTACCATTGCGGTATAAACTAAAACTAACCCTGCAACCGCAACAAAATAAATTATACTTCTTTTAATTATAAGATCAATATCAAGCGCATGATATTTAAGAATTGAAATTGCAAAGGATAATGGAATAGCAGTCATCAAAAGGATAATAAACACTTCCGGTATTAATCCATATGAAGTAATCGCTTGCGGTATTACCCATAGGGAAATAAAACCAAGGGGACCTATAACAAATCCGAACAATATCCATCTTAGTTTTTTTCTTTCAGGTTCTGATTCTGCTGTTTTATAAGAATGAATAAAAATTATTAATCCGCTAACTATACAGAGAATCATAAATAAACGGCACAAATTGAAGAACATTAAATAAAGCTCTATGGATTGAACAGTATGCGTGTTTGCTACATCCAGGAAACTTAATGAAGTAAGAGATGAAATTATAAGGGCAATTGAATATAGAATTTTTAGGATTAAATTGTAATTAAACTTTTTCTCTTCAGGAAATTTTAAAGTGAAATGAACAAAGACAGCCGGACTTATTGTATAAGCGAATGAAAACAAAATCCTTAAAAAATAACCCAACCAGTGAGGACTAAAACTATAGCTTCCCCAAGTCATCATGATTATTGCAGTCGTTCCAATTATGACCCAATGAAAAAGCTTAGCAGCAGTATTTTCAGGTTTTTTAAGAAATACAAAAATCCCGATGGATAATAATAAAATGCCGGTTATTGTTACTATAATTAAATAAAACGAAGAATAGAATTTTATTGGTTGTACAAGTTCAAATATTTGATTTCCGTTTTTTTCAAAATCTATTTTAACTGGAGTTTGTTCTTCAAGTCCGTCAAGTAGAACTTCTATCTCTTCTTGAGATGAAAGTCTTTGGCCATTAATTGAAATTAACTTATCACCTACTGAGATTTTTGAAATTTTTGAAACAACTTGTTTAACAATTAAACTTGAATTGGAAACAGAAAATTTTATCGGCAGGTCAATCTTAAGTGAGATTAGGTAAATCCCTAACGCACATAATGAAAAAATAATTGCATCGAGAATTAGAACAATTAAAATTGATTTAGAAACTTTCTTCACAATTAACCCCTCTTGAATTTTAAGTTAGGAAAGATTCAGCATTAACTCTTAAATGCTTTAATAAATTACTTAAATCATCTACTAATATCAATCATTCTTGAAAGACAACCTGCACTTTTAACATTGCGCTTCATAATTAAAATTTTTTTCACAATACCTGACTTAAAATAGTTTTTTCATTAGTTTTAGATTTGTAAATTCGGATAAACAATTTGAGAAGTATTTATGCGAAAAGTACTATACCCCGGCACGTTCGATCCTGTAACAAACGGGCATATTGATATTATCCGAAGAGCTATAGAATTATTTGATGAAGTAATTGTTACTGTTGCAATAAATCCAGGCAAGACTCCTCTATTCACGGTTGATGAAAGAGTGATGATGCTGCGCGAAAGTTTAAAGGATTTTAGCAATATTAATGTTGATTCATTCGACGGACTGGTGGTTGATCATGCACATGAAGTCGGAGCTGTCGGAATAATAAGAGGTTTGCGTGCCGTAAGCGATTTTGAATATGAATTTCAAATGGCTTTGATGAACAGAAAACTTGCCAGCGATCTTACAACTGTTTTTTTAATGCCTCATGAAAAATACACTTACTTAAATTCTTCAATCATTAGGAATCTTGCCAGCTTAAACAGCGATGTTAGTGATTTTGTTCCGGATGTAGTTCTTAAAGCGCTAAATAAAAAATTTGTAAAATAGTTTTTTGTTTTTGCTGATTTAAAATTCCTAATTCTTTTTCTAAAAACCATATCGTTAAAATACTAATACTAAATTTTGTAATTGTCCTTAACATTCATGCATATTTATTAAGCTGAAATGTGATAGGCATAATCTATCCAGCTTAAGATTACTGTTTCACTTTCATTTAAAAATTTATTTGCTAAATTTGCAAACTAAAATTGATAATCATTCCGTTAAGCGGTAACATTTCTTCAAACAAAAAACGGATAATGAAAACTAAATTGGACAGCATATCAATTTCAGCTTTCAATTTAAAATAAATTACTAACAATATAAGGTTAATAAGTTGATCAAATATTCGGAATTGATTTCATCTATAGAAGAAAGTAGAACGATGGCTGTTTCTTCGCTTGTAAAAAAATTACAGGCTGAAGGAAAAAATGTTTTAAGTTTCAGTGCAGGCGAACCAGATTTTCCGACTCCGGAGTTCATAAAAAAAGCCGCCATTAAAGCCATCAACGAAAATTTTACACGTTACACTGCAAATGAAGGATATCCAGCTCTAATCAATGCTATAATAAAAAAATTCTCTAAAGAAAATAATCTCGAGTTTAAGCCTGAAAATATTTTAGTATCGGATGGTGCAAAGCATTCTATTTAT
Source organism: Bacteroidota bacterium (assembly GCA_023475265.1). GTDB lineage: Bacteria > Bacteroidota > Ignavibacteria > Ignavibacteriales > Ignavibacteriaceae > FEN-1297. Next base: position 16,976 of record JAMCWE010000060.1, on the reverse strand, counting down.
AATTTGCTCATGGCAATTTGTAATCCAGGTGATGAAGTAATTTTTCAATCACCATATTGGGTTAGTTATCCTGAAATGGTAAAACTTGCGCAAGCAAAATCAGTAATCATCGAAGCAGGTGTTGAGCAAGATTATAAAATTACTCCGGAACAGCTTGATAAAGCTATTACACCAAAAACGAAAGCATTTATTTTCAACACGCCGTCAAACCCGACCGGCGCCGTTTATAGTAAAGAAGAAATTGAAGCTTTGGCAAAAGTTTTCAAAGATAAAAACATCTACATTATTTCAGATGAGATTTACGAAAAAATTCTTTTTGATAATGAAAAGCATTTTAGTATCGGCAGCATTGATTATCTAAAAGACAAAACGATTACAGTAAATGGAATGAGCAAAGCTTATGCAATGACTGGCTGGAGGATTGGTTATGCAGGCGGCAGAGCTGATATAATTAAGCTTGCTAGAAATTTACAGAGCCATTCAACTTCAAATGCCGCTTCCATTTCTCAAGCTGCAGCTGTGGCTGCATTAACGGAAACATCCGATGAAATTCCAAAAATGGTAAGCATGTTCAAAGAAAGAAGAGATTTCATTTATGAATCGCTGAATAAGGTAAATGGAATCAAGTGCCCGCTGCCTAAAGGCGCATTTTATGTTTTTTATGATGTTAGTAATTTCTACGGAACTCATGTGAACGGATATAAGATAAACGATTCTTCAACTTTCTGTAATTATCTTCTCACGGAAGAATATGTTGGACTCGTACCCGGAGTTGCTTTTGGAAATGATAATTGCGTTAGAATGTCTTACGCTTGCTCAATCGAAGATTTAACTGACGGATTAAAAAGAATTACCAGAGCTCTCTCGAAATTAAAATAATAGACAAATCTTTAAATTTAAAAAACCTTCTTAACAAGAAGTTTTTTTTATACCAAATTTTTAATGTGCTCAATCTTGAATATAAAGCTGGAGAGATTTTTGTACTCTTTCAACCGGCATCTCTTCGCCGGTCCAAAGCTCAAAAGATTTTGAAGCTTGATTCACTAACATTTTTAATCCGTCAAGAACAATAGCTCCTTGAGATGAGGCAAGCTTTAATAATTGGGTTTGCGGCGGATTATAAACTAAATCAAAAACTATTTGATCTTTTCCAAATGAGCTGCTTAAACTTGTAATGGCATCATCGGATTCCGGGTACATTCCAATTGAAGTTGCATTTACAATCAGCTTGGAATTTCTAAAAATATCAACTAAGTCGGGCGGGAATAATTCTTTTGTTCTAAATGAATCATATTTCATTTTGTCATTAAAATAATTTTTTAAGGATTCGGCGCGCTGTTCAGTTCGATTTACTAAAAATATTTTTGACGGCTTGAAAAAACGAATTAAAGTATAAATAACTGCTCGCGCGCCGCCGCCTGCACCAACAACACTTACTTCGTTATTAATAATTTCATCTTTATAAGGAAGTAAAGTTTCATAAACACCGTTAACATCCGTATTATATCCGTTAAGTTTTCCAAGGTCATTCACAATAGTATTTACAGCACCGATAATCGAAGCTTCTTCAGAAACATTATTCATCATCTGCAAAATGTTTTCTTTATGGGGTATCGTTACATTAAATCCTTTTATTCCGAGCGCTACCATTCCTTTTAAAGCAGTTTTCAAAGTTGCAATTGGAATATCGAATGGCAAATAAATATAATCTAATTTTTTTAGCTCAAAAGATATATTATGTATAAATGGAGAATAGGAATGTTTTATAGGGTGCCCTATCAATCCGGTTAATTTAGTATTTAAATGATATGAGTTCTTCATCATTAATATATATTCAATTGTTATTTAGAAATTCAATTAGGTCAGATACAAAAGCGCTTGATGCCAATCTATAAAAATTTAACGATTAAAATTGTGATTTGTAAATTTATATCAAATCTCCCCAAGCAACTTTTTAAATAATTTTGATGATTTAATCTCGGGATATTCTTTTGCAAATTCTGTTTTAATCGATGGATCAATTGCAAATGCTGATTTCAAACAATCAACTGCATCTTGAGTTTTACTAAGTATAAAATTGATTTTCGCTTTGCCGTAATAAGACGCTGCATCCAACGGATTAATTCTTATACATTCATTGTATGCATTCATTGCATCAAGCCAATTTCCCATTTCTAAAAGTGTTTCGGCAAGATTAAACCATACTTCATAATTATCCGGTTCAAGTTTTAAAGCAGCTTTATAGCTTGTAACTGCTTCCTGGAGCTGTCCAAGTGAGTATTCTAAATCAGCTTTTGCATACCATGCTTCCGCATTATCTTGTGAAAGTGAAATTGCTTTGTTAAAATCTTTTAGCGCTAAATGATATTTACCTGATGAGTCATAGCAAAATCCTCTTGCAAGATAAGCTTCATAATACTGATCATTAATTCTCATCGCTTCAGTATAATATTTTATTGCATTTATTAGATCGCCAAGTTCTTCATAAATGTTGGCAATGTTGTACGACGATGCTTCATCATATTTATCTATATCAAGAGACTTTTTAAAAGATTCTATTGCGCTGTCAAATCTCCCCAAGTCTGCTAATGCATTTCCTTTATTAAACCATGCGCTTGCAAAGTCATCTTTAATTGCAATCGCAAGGTCATAACTATCTATTGCCTTTTCGAGTTTGTTCATTTTAACTAAAACAATTCCGCGGTTATACCAGCCGTTTGGATTATAAGGTTCAAACTCTAAAAATTTGTCATAAGACTCGAGCGCTTTCGAAAAGTTGTTTTGATTTTCATAACAAAAACCTATTTCATAATAAGCTTCTGAAAATTCCGGGTCCAACTCAATTGCTTTTAGAAAATAATTCAATGCTTGCGGAAAATTTTCCTGTCTTTGGAATAACATTCCTAATCCAAAAGATGCTTCTTCATTATTTGGATCGGTATTTAAAACTGCTTCAAATGAATTTTTTGCCTCTTCAATAAGTCCTAAATTTTCTTCCGATGCGGCTCTGTCAATTAAAGCCTCAGAATCTCCGGGATTTAATGAGAGCGATTTGTTAAAACAAAAAATTGCTTCTTCAAAATTACCGACTGCATTAAAAATGTTTCCCTTCTGCAGCCAATATTCTGAATTATAAGGAAATGTTTCCAATAAAAGATTAATAAAATAAAATGAGTCGTTGAATTTTTCTTTTTCTACACAAACCTGAATAATTTCCTCGATAGTTTCTGTACAATCATAAACTCCTGATGCTACAATATTTTCTTTACATTTTCTTATTTCTTCATCAATATTCTTGCCTTGATCATAAAAATAATTATCATTACTAAAATCCGAATCCATGAACGACATTTTTTCTCCTAACAATTGAAATGGCTGTGAAAAATGTATTACTAATAAAATCTAAAATCAAGTTGATTTTATTTAAGCTTTTTTATAAAAAAAATTTTATTTGGTATGAATTATTTCTTCTTTGAAAAGAATAAAAAAACCCTGTGCATTCTTATCACAGGGTTATAATTTTTTTCTGCTCAAGTATTAGTTTCTGAGAACTGCTGTAACTTTTTCAGCTGCATCTTTTAAGCTTGACGCAACTTCAAAATTTAATCCGGATTCTTGCAACAAAACTCCGGCTTCGTCAGCATTGGTTCCTTCTAACCTAACAACAATTGGAATATTTACATTAATTTCTTTGGTCGCATCAATTACACCTTGAGCTACACGGTCGCATCGAACGATGCCTCCAAAAATATTAATTAAAATTGCTTTTACATTTTTATCAGAAAGAATAATTTTAAATCCGTTCGATACTGTATCTTTATTAGCACCGCCGCCGACATCTAGAAAGTTTGCGGGTTCACCGCCTGCTAATTTAATTATATCCATTGTTGCCATCGCAAGTCCCGCACCGTTTACCATACAGCCAACATTGCCGTCAAGCTTGATATAATTTAAATTATGTTTTGATGCTTCTATTTCAAGCGGATCTTCTTCATCAAGATCTCTGAATGCGGCAATTTCCTGATGACGGTAAAGCGCATTATCATCAAAATTCATTTTAGCATCAAGCGCAATTACTTCACCTTCTTTAGTAACTACCAATGGATTTATTTCCGCCAATGAACAATCACTATCGACATAAGCATTATATAAACCGGTTAAAAATTTAACTGCATTCTTAAACTGAACGCCTTCAAGCCCTAACGCAAAAGCTAATTTTCTTGCTTGATAAGCTTGTAATCCAAGTTCAGGTTCTACAGCTTCTTTGATTATTTTTTCCGGAGATTCGGCAGCAACTTTTTCAATTTCTACTCCGCCTTCGGTTGAAACCATAATTACATTTTTAGAAATTGCTCTGTCCAAAGTTATTCCAACGTAAAATTCTTTTTCAATATTTACGCCTTGTTCAATCAACAATCGTTTTACCAATTTGCCTTCAGGCCCGGTTTGATGGGTAACTAAAGTCATCCCAAGCATTTGCTCTGCAAAATTTCTTACTTCCTCAAGACTTTTTGCAACTTTCACTCCGCCGCCCTTGCCTCTTCCGCCGGCGTGAATTTGTGCTTTAACAACCCAAACATTTCCGCCGATTTCATTTTCAGCAATTTGAACTGCTTCATCAACAGAAAATGCAACTTTACCTTTAGGAACAGCAACATTAAATTTTCTTAAAATTTCTTTTGCCTGATATTCATGTATCTTCATTTAAAATCCTTCTTTCTATTTCAGGTTTCTTATTGAAGTTAGATACTCCCCACTTAACGTGAGTTCTAACAATTTTTCAAAAAATAATTGAAAAATTAATCCTTTTGAACTCAATAAACAAAATCTTGCCGTTTTATTTAACCGAAAATATATATTTGTTATGAAAATAAAGTTTAGTAAGTTTTACCCTCGTCAACTGAAATTCTATCTGCTGTAAATAATTCTTAATTTTTTTCTGAATATTTTATAGAATAGTAAATAATTAAATCGGCCAATGAATCTAAAATGGGAACTGATCTTTTTCGAACTCAATGAAAGATTTATTGGATTATTTATCAATTAATTTATTTAAAACGTTTTTAGGAACGAAATATGATAGATACGAAATCTTGTAAAACTATTCCTGAACTCTACGAATTTTTAACCGAAGAATATGGGAAGACTGCAAAAAATTTTTTGATCAAAAGAAAAGTGAACGGTGAATTTAAGGGAATAACTTTTCAAGAGTTTAAAGAAGAAACAGATAACTTCGCTTGCGGGCTGGCTTCTATCGGTATTAAGAGAGAAGATAAAATTGCAATCATTTCAGAAAATCGACCGGAGTGGGTTTTTTCCGATATGGCTGTGCTAGCGCTTGGTGCAGTTGATGTACCAATTTATCCTTCACTTACCGCCGAATCAGTTGAGTTCATTTTAAATAACTCAGAATCAAAAGCAGTAATTGTTTCAAACAAATTTCAGTTCAATAAAATCTTAAAAGTAAAGGATAAATGCAGACATCTGAAGTTCATTATTGTAATGAATGAAAACGATGTTGAATCGGATCTAAAAACTTTTTTCTCCTTTAGAAAAGTTCAGGATCTTGGAATTATATTTAAGGCAAATCATCCAACTTACGTTAAAGATAATATCAGGCAAGTCAAAGAAAATGATTTATGTACGATCATTTACACTTCCGGCACAACCGGCGAACCAAAAGGCGTAATGCTTACGCATAAAAATATTTTGTCTAATGTTCATGCTGCATTAGAAATTTTCCCAATTTATGAGACAGATATATTTCTGTCTTTCCTCCCTCTTTGTCATATCTTCGAAAGAATGGGAGGTTATTATACCGCGTTTTCATCCGGCGGAACAATTTGTTATGCTGAAGGAATTGAAACCGTTGCACAAAATATGCTGGAAGTTCATCCGACAATTATAACTACCGTGCCGCGTTTGTTCGAAAGAATCTATTCAAAAATTTTAAAGAATGTCGAAAGCCAGCCTGCTTCAAAACAAAAAATATTTTACTGGGCAATTGAAACCGGCAAGGAATATCATCATTCAAGAAAAATGGGAAATGTTCCATTCAGTTTGGCTATTAAAAACAAGATTGCAGATAAATTAGTTTTCAGTAAGCTTCGTGAAAAAACCGGCGGCAGCTTACGCTTTTTTATATCTGGCGGCGCTCCCCTTTCTCGCGAACTTGGTGAATTTTTTGAAGCTATCGGTCTAAGTATAATTGAAGGATACGGATTAACAGAATCTTCGCCAGTAATTGCCGCTAACAAACCGGATGATTATAAATTTGGAACCGTCGGCAAGCCGGTACCCGGCGTTGAAATTAAAATAGCACCGGATGGTGAGATACTTGCAAGAGGACCAAACATTATGCAGGGCTATTTCAAAAACAGAAAAGAGACTGAAGATACTTTAAAAGATGGCTGGCTGCACACAGGCGACATTGGTGTTTTTGATGCTGATGGATTTTTAATGATTACCGATAGGAAGAAACATCTATTCAAAACTTCAACCGGAAAATATATTGCACCAACACCGATTGAAAATCTTTTCTTAACGAGCAAATATATAGATCAATTTGTGCTTGTGGGCGATAGAAGAATGTTCCTTAGCGCGCTGATTGTACCGGACTTTGAAGCTGTTCAGGAATATGCTGATACTCATAAAATTCCTTACAATAAATTAGAAGAGTTAGTTAAGACGAAAGAAATATATGAACTGATTGAAAAAGATATGGCGCAAGTTCAAAAGAAACTGGCGAATTATGAACGCGTAAGGAAATTTACATTGCTCGACAAACCTTTTAGTCTTGAAGGCGGCGAGATTACACCAAGCATGAAAGTAAGACGAAAATTTGTTGAAGAAAGATACGGGCATTTAATCGAAGAAATGTATGAGAATAGATGATAACTAATCTTTCAACTTGAATCGTATCAACTCGCTTGATTCATATAACGGGTGCGTGCTTGTAACTAAACCCGGTTACGAACGCACCGTTACACACATTCATGAAGTGCCTGATGAACACAAATTCCTTTTCATGCTGCGTAAATTACTTCGCCTTCCTTCAATACAGTTTCAATGAATCCGCTCTTATTAAATTTACGGATTAATAAATTTGGTTCTATCCTAATATCAACCTTGCGTACAAGCTCAAATAATTTTGCGCTTAATTCCAAGTAGTCTCCCTTTAAATCATCTACAATTACGGCAACATCAATATCGCTGTATTCCTTCATTTCTCCCCTAGCTGCCGAGCCGTAAAGGACTACAGTTTTAACATCGGTAATATCCTTTACTAACTCAGCGTATTTTCTAGCTATTTCAATAATTTTTTTATCCATTTATAAAATTCATTTGTCCTTTTCAATATTGACCGGGATTTATTATAATTTAGCGTCTTCAACAAAGCCAACCTATCATTGGGATATCTGGCCTGAATATTTAACGGCATTAATTCATTTAATAAAATTCTTTGTTCATCACTAAGTAAATTTTCTAATGTCGATTTTTCAGAAAGTACTAGAAGGTTATGAGAATAAGGCGGTTCAGATTTTTTAACATACCAAAAATAAGCCTTGATACTTTTCTCTATAACCTGGTGGCACATGAATCCTAAATACAAATATCTTTTTGATTCCAACATTACCTTTGCTGTAACTGATCATAGTTGGCGAGATCAAGCCAATAATCAATTCTTTCTTTTGTTTTATCCATAGTCATAAATTAATCAGCACTAATATATAATAACCAATACCATTTAACAATTTATTTATCCCGCTGAATTCAAAATTAAATTCAAAATTTAAAATCCATCCATCACATTCCCCAAACATGATATTGAAAATCTTATTGAACAATAATACTTTTACACTTCAAGATAACTGATCAGTCTAAACTTTAAACAAGTAAAAAAAATCAAGGTAATACTCTTTTATGAATGCGGATATTTATACTTTATACGAATCGGACTTTTACCGCATACTCGATTTTAAATGCCGGTGCAAAGATTGCCAAACTTCCAAACCGGAATACAGCGACACCTTCAGCATAAGTTTTGTTCGCAAAGGAAATTTTCTCTTTAATGTTTTCCGTCATTCGCTTGATTCATATAACGGGTGCGTACTTGTCACTAAACCCGGTTACGAACGCACCGTTACACACATTCATAAAGTGCCTGATGAATGTACAATCCTTGATTTCAAAAATGATTTTTACGATACGCTGATTCAGCTATACGGCAGTACAAAATTTTTCATCGATAACGATTTACATTCAACTTTAGTCCGTACTGATTCAGATACCGAATTTCTTCACTCTCTTATTTTGCAATTAGTGAAAAGCAGTTCACCCGGCAAACTGCAAATTGATAATTTAATAATTGAAGTAATAGATAAAGTGCTGAATTCCGTCACGGAATATAAACCCGACTCAAAGATTCACGCGCGGTTGAAGAAACATCATCTTGCCACAATTGAGATGGCTAAAAAATATATCGTCGAGAATTTTACAAATGACATTTCATTAATGGAGATTGCAGAATATTGTCATGTCAGTCCTTTTCATTTCAGCAGGATATTTAAAGCTTTTACATCCTATTCGCCATACAGGTTCCTGCTGTCCACCAGACTTAAAAATGCCGAGATACTAATGCGCAGCACAAAAATGCCGGTTACGGTTATTGCCTTCTCTTCCGGCTTCAACAGCCTTGAATATTTTATTTCGGCATTCCGCCAAAAATATAAATGTTCTCCACTCAAATATAGATCTGCCCAGCTATAATATGCTTTGGATGTTACAAAATCATATTACCAAGTCACCTTACACAAATATTGTAGCATATTAATTATGGCAATAAGATTAAAAAGTAAACAAGGAACAACCAGCGGGAAGTTACAGCGTACAGCTTTCGGCAAACAGCTATCAGCTTTCAAGCGGAGTGTATTTTTACCGCATTACTGCCGGTAAGTTTACAGCAGTAAAAAAATTTGTTTTGATGAAACAAATTTTAAGCACAAAAATTTTAGTTATTTCCTTTCCATCTATTTTTTTGTAAATTAATAAAAAAATTTGAGTGCTTACATGAAAAATTACCCGCGTATTAATATTGACCCAAATAAAATGGGAGGAATTCCTTGTATAAGGAATTTAAGGATGCCTGTTGCCACACTTATAGCTATGCTTGCAGAAGGAATGGCAAAAGAAGAAATTGTTAAAGAACATCCGGAGCTTGAAATTGAGGATATCAATGAAGCTTTGCGTTATGCTTCTGAGGTAATAAGGTTCCGGGAACTTCCGCTAACAGTGTAATGAAATTTTTAATTGATAATAATCTTTCGCCGGCGCTTAGCAATTTTCTTGTCTCCATAGGTCATAATTCAATACATGTTAAAGAGTTGAAGATGATCTTTTAAATGGAAGCATAGTTGTAATCGAACCTTCAAGATATAGAATAAAGAAGCTTCCATTCTAAAAAATAATATCTTAATAGTTTGTTCCAATTATTATTTTCCCAATTTGTTTAAGCAAATTATCAGAGTAACTTCGAAGTATAGAAATAATGGGTCAAACCTGTAACACATACAATCCATACTACGATGCAACCTTATTACTTTATTTTCAAAATAATTAAATGAGAAGCTAAAATTTAATACGTCACGGTATTTATGAATTGGATTACTTAGCTTGTGCAAAAAATTCAACCATCTATTACTTCAGTTTCTTAACCTAAAAAAAATAGCAAGATTCCTTAAGTCTTTTTTCTTTCCGGTGTTTAAGTTACTTCACATCAAATTAATTTTTATAAAAGGAAAATTATTATGAAAGAACAACTTTTAGCCGTGCTGGAAAATTCAAAGAAATACACCTTGAGCGTTGCAGAAACAATGCCCGAAGATTCATATAATTATAAGCCGGAAAATGCTGCTTCGGATTTCAAAGAATTGCTGAATCATATTGCTTACGGAATAAAGTGGTGGGAAGAAAATTACATTAAAGGAATTAAAACCTCATGGGAACCGCCTACTGTCGTCAGTGGAAAGAAGAAAATCATGGCGAGCCTGAATGTTGTTTACGATTCACTTCAAAGCACAATCACCAGCTTAAAACTTAATGATGATGCTGTTAATGGATTTCATGCAACGATTGATCATATTACACATCATCGAGGACAGGCTGTTTTATATCTCCGCTGCAAAGGCATTACACCGCCAGAATATATTTATTAAGCTGCATGTAGTTGCTATAATGATCCGGAATATAGTGAGATTAAAAAAATTAGAATTAATTCCACTAAGAATTGCACAATGGTTTTAGTAAAACAATACAGTAGTTGAGATATATTATTATTCAAATCAACCTGGTGAAAAACTCATACTTGAGTGGTAAAAGATCTTTCACGTAAATGTAAATTATATTTAAGTAGCTATAATTTTGTCATAACTAACTGCTAAACTGTTGCGACTAAGTGCTATGCTCTTTAGTGTGAGTGCAAGTCATATTTTAACGTGTGCAAGATTGATACGGGTCACTGTTAAGCTTATCTTACTAAGTGCTAAACTCATTTGTGTGAGTGTGAATCACATTTTAACGTGTGCTAAATTGATTCGGGTCACTGCTAAACCTCTGCGACTAAGTGCGAGACTCATTTGTGTGCGTGCGAATCACATTTTAGCTACTGCAAATTAGATGCAACCAAGAATTAAACACGTCAGTGTGTATTCTAATCACATCCTTATCTCCCCAATATCTAAGTTAATTCGGCAGTAGATTCAGTAAATGAAGTAAAAAGACCTTAAACCAACAAATATTCAATTTTCGGCTAATATTTTTATCATCTCTTTGTGTACAAAACCATTAGATGCCAGTACTTTCTTTGTAAAAATGTCTGTATCATTCCCACGAAAGTCCGTAACAATTCCTCCAGCTTCTTCAACAATCAATTTACCTGCACACATATCCCACGGATGTAAAGACACTTCCCAAAATCCGTCAAACACACCTTTGGCAACGTAACAAAAATCAATCGCCGCCGATCCCAATCTTCTCATTCCTCTTGATGCCAGAGTAAGAGCAGAAAACTTTCCTAGTGCATTCTCCGGGTTCTCAGAAATGTTATATGGAAACCCTGTTACTAAAACACTTCTGCTTAATTTATCATTCTTGCTTACGCTTAGTTTATTTTGCCCTGCAAATGAGCCGCTTCCCAGCTCTGAAGAATACATAACATCCTGCATTACATCGTAAACAACACCGGCAATTGTTTTATCGTTTTTCTGCACGCCGATTGAAACAGAAAAGATCGGCAGACCATGTGCAAAGTTTGTTGTCCCATCTAGCGGATCAACAACCCAAACATATTCCGAGCTGTTTTTCGTTTCGCCTCCTTCTTCCGCAAGAATTCCATGAGTAGGATATTTTTTCTTAATGAATTCCGTGATCAATTTTTCAGAAGCTTTATCAATAGTAGTTACTAAGTTCGATTCATTTGTCTTAAATTCAATATTAAAATTTGTTCCAAAACCTTCTCTAATAATTTCGCCGGCATTCTTTGCAATTTCTATAATATCTTCAATCATCATTTTCCTTTTTTATTATCAAATGCAAATATAAAAAATATTTAAATCTCATTATTATTTTACTAACTTAAATTACACAAAGACTTATTTCACCCTTTCAGGGTTATTAATAAAAATTTAGAATATTATATATTGGGACGTTGTCCCAATCTTGAATATCAGATGCTTTCAGCGTCTTTATGCTTCTCAGTGTTCCTGAAAGGGACAAATATCTAAGCCAAGGGCATCGCCCCTGGCAATAATTATATAAGACAAAATCAAACCCTGAAAGGGTTCCATAATATTGTTACTACTATTTTTGCGTAACTTCAATTACTGAGGCCATCGATTTATCTAGATTTTCCTTCCTTGATAGCCGAAACCATTTTTGGTATATTTCATTATCAATTAAAGTTTGAAAAATAAGGAGTTCTCCATTTGAAGGAAATTAAAGAATTAGAAGTTAAAGACGCAAGTGAGCAATCTATTGTTGAAAATATGCCGGAAATCCTGCCTATTCTTCCGCTGCGCGATGTTGTAATATTTCCTTATATGATTTATCCTGTTCTCGTAGGCCGCGAACAATCAATTAGAGCAGCTAACTATGCCTTGGATAATACAAAATATATTTTTCTTGCAACTCAAAGAAAATCGAACATTGAAGATCCAAAGAAAGAAGATATTTATCGCGAAGGAACCATTGCTAAAATTGTTCAAATCCTAAAATTGCCAAATGGTTTAATGAAGATTTTAGTCGATGGATTATTGCACGGAAGAATTGTGGAATTTACCGACAACAAGAATTTCTTCGAAGCAAAGATTGAAGTTCTTGTGCCTGAATTTGAGCAGGATCATGAAATGAATGCTCTCGTCCGGCAGATGTCTCAATTGTTTAAAGATTATGTTAAGATAAGCCGGAATGTTCCAAGTGAAGCAGTTTCTGCTTTCGAAAATATTGAAGAACCGGATAGAAAATTATTTTACGTTGCTGCAAATATTAATCAGCTCATCGAAGTTAAGCAAAGTATTCTTCAAAAGTTTACACTTAAAGAACAATTTTATGAAATAATAAAATTATTAAATTCTGAAATTGACATTTTAAGAATCGAAAAAGAAATCGACAACAAGGTTCAGGAGAATATTGCGAGGACGCAGCGCAAGTTTATCATTCAAGAGCAGATAAAAATTCTTCAAGATGAGCTTGGCGACGAAGAAGATGCAACACCGGAGTTTGCAAAAATTAGAGACCAAATTAAAAAAGCAAAAATGCCTAAAGAAGCTGAAGAAAAAGCTTTTGAGGAATTGAACAAGCTTAAAAAAACTCCGCCAATGTCACCGGAATCAACAGTCATCAGAAATTATCTCGATTGGCTAATTGATATTCCGTGGTCAAAGAAAACAAAGGATAATTTAGATATTTCGCACGTCCAGAATATCCTGAACGAAGATCATTTTGGATTAGAGAAACCGAAGGAAAGAATCATTGAGCATATTGCTGTTTTGAATCTTGTAAAACAAATGCGCGGACAAATATTATGTTTTGTTGGACCTCCGGGAGTTGGCAAAACATCTTTAGGAAAATCAATTGCCCGTGCTCTTGGAAGAAAGTTTGTCAGAATAAGCTTAGGCGGTGTTAGAGATGAAGCCGAAATTCGCGGACACAGAAGAACCTACATCGGTTCAATGCCGGGTAAGATAATTCAGTCGATGAAAAAAGCAGAGACAATTAATCCGGTAATGCTTCTTGATGAAATTGATAAAATGAGCATGGACTTTAGGGGCGATCCTTCATCAGCTATGCTTGAAGTATTAGACCCTGAACAGAATCATACTTTTAATGATCATTATATTGAAGTTGATTATGATTTGTCTCAGGTAATGTTTATAACAACAGCAAATGTCAGGTACAATATTCCTCTACCTCTTCAGGATAGAATGGAAATAATTGAATTGCCCGGTTATCTTGAATACGACAAAGTTGAAATAGCAAAAAGGCATATCATTCCTAAGCAGTTGGAAAGCCACGGATTGAAAAATAAACATGTAACTATAACTGATGAAGCAATTAAAAAAATCATCACGGAATATACCCGTGAAGCTGGAGTTCGAAATCTCGAAAGAGAATTAGCTTCCGTTTGCAGAAAATTGGCAAGAGACATTGTATTAAAAGAATCTTCTAACGGGAAGCATAAAGCTCATCATGAATATAAAGTTGATGCAGAAAAGATTGAAGATTATCTAAAAGTTCCCCGCTACAGATCGCATAAACATGATAAAGAATTCAAAGTTGGAAGCGTTACCGGTTTAGCTTGGACAAGTGTCGGCGGCGAAATTTTGAATGTCGATGTAACCATCATGAACGGCTCTGAGAAATTAACATTAACCGGGCAAATGGGAAATGTAATGAAAGAATCGGCTCAGGCTGCATTAAGTTACATTCGATCGAAAGCAAAAGAGTTTGGAATTGATCCTAATTTCTTCAAAGGTAAAGAAGTTCACATTCATCTTTCGGAAGGCGCAATTCCTAAAGACGGACCTTCTGCAGGAATAACAATGTCTATGGCTCTTCTTTCTGCCGTAAGCGGAAGACCTGCTTCAAATAATGTTGCAATGACGGGAGAAATTACTTTGCGTGGAAACGTTCTTGCTATCGGCGGTTTAAACGAAAAATTATTAGCCGCTAAAAGAAATGATATTCATACCATTTTAATTCCCAAAGACAATGAAATCGATTTAAAGGAAATTCAAGATTCTGTAAAAGAAGATCTAACAATTATTCCTATTGAAAAGATTGAAGATGCGATTCCTTACGTTTTCAAAGTAAATAAAGCTAAGAAGACTAAAGCCTCAAAGAAGAAGGGAAAGTAATTGGCAGAAACAATTCTTATAGATAAAAATCTTTCTTTAGGCGAGCAGTATCAGCAATTACTTCTTCAGATAAAATCTTTGCTCGACAAAAAAGAAAATTTGATTTCGAATCTTTCGAACTTGACTGCATCGTTAAAGCACACATTTGAAAAAATAAGCTGGGTCGGATTTTATTTATTTGACGGCACAAACCTTTACCTTGGTCCCTTCCAAGGTAAAGTTGCCTGTACAAATATAGAAATTGGAAAAGGAGTTTGCGGAACCTCAGCATTAAAAAAAGAAACTATCATAGTTCAGGATGTAAATAAATTTCCCGGACATATTTTTTGCGATGCGGATTCTAAATCTGAAATAGTTGTTCCCATTTTGAAAGATGGAAATTTATTTGGAGTCCTTGACCTTGACAGCGCTGAATATAATTCATTCGACGAAATAGATAAAGAATATCTGGAAGAAATTGTTGGATTTTTATCCTTAAAAATTCTTTGATTGTATCTTATTTTATTTCAAAATAAATTTAAGGAAATAGATGGCTTTCGTAGTAACTGCCCGTAAATGGCGCCCGCAAAAATTCACTGATGTTGTTGGACAAGAACACATAACTGTAACTTTAAAAAATGCCATAAGCAACAACCGCATTGCTCACGCTTATATTTTTGCCGGGCCGCGCGGCGTTGGTAAAACAACAACTGCTAGAATTCTTGCTAAAGCTCTCAATTGCTTAAATCCAGTCGATGCCGAACCTTGTAACGAATGCGAAATGTGCAAGTCTATTCAATCGACACAATCATTAGATATAATTGAAATTGACGGCGCTTCTAACCGTGGCATTGATGAGATTAGGACTTTGCGCGATTCGGTAAAATATGCACCGACAAAAGGTAAATATAAAATTTATATCATCGACGAAGTTCACATGCTTACTAAGGAATCATTTAATGCTTTCTTAAAAACATTGGAAGAACCTCCGGCTCATACTGTTTTTATTTTTGCTACTACCGATATTCATAAAGTCCCGTTAACCATTATTTCCCGCTGTCAAAGATTTGATTTTAGAAGAATTCAGCTTGATACTATAAAGTCTTTGCTTAGTCAAATTGCTGAAAGTGAAAAAATATCCATCGACGATAAAACTCTTACCATCATTGCTAAAAAAGCTGATGGCGCATTACGCGATGCTGAAAGTTTCTTCGACCAAATTGTTTCTTTCTGCGGAAACAAGGTTGATAATTCTACAGTTTCTAAAATGCTTAATCTAATTGATGATGAAATATATTTTGCCATTTCCGATGCTGTATTATCTAAAGATTTCAAAACTGTTTTTGAAGTGTCGAAAAAGATATATGATAACGGGTGGGACTTTATAGATTTTATGGATGGTTTGATTGAACACTTCAGAAATATAATGACCGTCGTCTTAAGTAAAAATGCTAACTTGGTGGAAACAGCAGATATTTATAAAACCCGCTACCTTGGCTATGCTGAAAGGTTCTCTGAAGGTGATACTCTCCGGCTGTTGAATTTCTTAAATAAAACTCAGCAAGAATTAAGATATTCACAAAATCAAAAATTGAAAATTGAGATTTCACTTAGCCATTTGATCGGTTTGGAAAAATCATCCACACTAAGTGAAATTATTTCGGAATTAAATAACTCCGGCAATTCTGAATCTAATTCAATTTCTGAACCGCCCAAAACGAAAATATCTTTACCTGAAAACAAAAACTCGGAATACAATCCGGCTCAAACTAACCCTGAAAAAAAAACAGCAGAAAGAAAAATAAATAATTCGGTTCCATCTAAAATACTCGAAACAAATAATATTGAAGACCCGCATTTTAATTTTAATACTGTCGTTCAAAAATGGGCGGGCTTTGTAGAATCAGTTTGTTCAGAAAAAGGATTAATCTTTGGACCGGTTATTAAAAATATTCAGCTGGTTGGACTAGAAGGAAATAAATTATCGGTTCGATGCAGCGATCAGCATAGTAAGGACATAGTTAATAGAAATCAAGATTATATTTCTAAAAAAACTCTTGAATATTACGGTAAAAAAATGTCTTTTAACTTTGCTGATAATCAAATTAAAAATGAAGTTGAACTAAAATCAGTTACTGACAATTCCTTAAAAGCTAAAAGCGGTAATGAAAAAAAAGATGTTCCTCAAAATTCTTTTGCTGACGCCGTAATAAATGAATTAGGTGGTGAAGAAATTACCTAAAATTTGTTAAAGCCTGATTGGTAATAATTTGAAAAAACAACGAATATAACCTATTCTTAACTGCTTTCCATAAATAAATTTATTTTCAATTAAAAAAACTATTCTTCTTAAACTATTTTTCCTGACTTGTCCCCTGAAAAATATTTAAAAATTAAGTTATTGTTTTTTAATAGATTACAGAGGTAAAAAAAGTAATTTGTCGCACTAAGGAGCTTACCCCCCCCCAAAAAAAATAGAACTATGATGTATCATATTCGTAAAATAAAGACCGCATCTGATAGTACTGCCGTACAAATAATAAAATATGAAAACCGTAAATGTGTGGTCGTCAAACATATGGGCTC
>JAMCWE010000122.1 GCA_023475265.1 Bacteroidota bacterium | reverse complement strand
ACATCAAAATCAATGGTGACGTTAAAAGAGTATCGCCGACGGAAGTTCATCCGGGACAAATAATTATTGTAAAGCCGGGTGAAAAAATTCCTTTGGATGGTGAAATCACTGAAGGAAATTCTTTTGTAGATACGTCCGCATTAACCGGCGAAAGCGTTCCAAGAAAAGTAAAAGAAAAAGATATTGTCTTAGCCGGAATGATAAATCAATCCGGACTGCTAACTATTAAAGTTACAAAATTATTTAGTGAATCATCTATCTCAAGAATATTGGAGCTTGTTGAAAATGCCGCTTCTAAGAAGGCTGAGACAGAAAAGTTTATTACAACTTTTGCGAAATATTACACTCCGGTTGTTGTGTTTGGTGCATTGCTTCTTGCAGTAATTCCACCGCTGCTATTTGCTGGACAGACATTTGCGGATTGGATATACAGAGCGTTGGTTGTTCTCGTAATTTCTTGCCCTTGTGCTTTGGTAATAAGTATTCCGCTTGGATACTTTGGCGGAATAGGCGGAGCTTCGCGAAAAGGAATTTTAGTAAAAGGGTCAAACTATTTAGATGCGCTTACAAAAATTAAAACAGTTGTGTTTGATAAAACCGGAACCTTAACTAAAGGTGAATTTAAAGTTACGGAAATAGTATCTGCCAATGGATTCAAAGAAGAAGAGATACTTAAATATGCTGCCTATGCTGAAGCAAACTCAAATCATCCGATTGCCAAATCAATTTTGGACGCTTATGATAAAAAAATTCAACAAGATGAAATCGGAGAAGTAAAAGAAATCGCCGGACACGGTATAAAAGCAAAAGTAAATGCCGATGATATTTTGGTTGGAAATGACAAGCTGCTTCACCAGGAAAATATTGGACACAATAAATGTGATGTTGCCGGCACAGTTGTTCACGTGTCGGTAAATAAAAAATATGCCGGCTATATAGTAATATCCGATTTATTAAAAGACGAAGCGATTGAGACCATCAGTGAACTGAACAAATTAAATGTAAATACAGTTATGCTCACCGGCGACAACAGAAGCGCTGCAGAAGTTTATGCAAAGAAACTCGGCATAAAAGAATATTATTCAGAACTTTTGCCGGAAAACAAAGTTGAGCATATTGAAAAATTATTAAGCGCTGCACACGATGGAAAAGTTGCATTTGTTGGAGACGGAATAAACGATGCGCCGGTAATTGCCCGTGCCGATGTGGGAATAGCAATGGGTGCTCTCGGTTCAGACGCCGCTGTTGAAACCGCAGATGTTGTTTTGATGACTGATTCGCCAATGCAAGTTGTACATTCAATAGAGATTGCTAAACGGACGAGAAGAATTGTTTGGCAAAACATCGGTTTTGCAATGGGCGTAAAACTTTTCTTCATTCTTCTCGGCGCATTTGGAATCGCTACAATGTGGGAAGCAGTCTTTGGTGATATGGGCGTTGCGATAATCGCAATACTGAATGCGATGAGAGTGATGAAATAAGTGATTCTAGTAGAATCTAAACTCAATATTATTCATCTAACTTGGAGTAACTGAGAGGTATTTTCAAGCAACTGATTAAGAAAATGATAGCAACACTTCTTTCTTGTAATGATCATTATAATAAAGTGTAAAGATTCATTAACCAAATAATAAATAGGAAATAAGATGAAAAAACATATTAACAGATTCTTAATGCTAATGCTGCTTTCGGTTGTTTCTCTTTCCGCCCAAGGAATGAGAAGCGGAGGAATGGGATTTATGTTCCCGGATACATTAGCGCAACTTACACTCACCGGTAAAGTAACCGTTGATACATCGTTTCCAATACCAATTTACTATCTCGACGTAAACGGCGACAGCAAAAATGAATACTATCTTAACTTCGGCCCCATCTGGTATTCACCGGATAATTCAACGGCAGTGAGACCTAAGAATGGAGATCAAATAACTGTCATAGGTGGTAAGATGAATAGCTCAATGAATTTAAATGGGCTGCCGATGATTATTGTTTATCAAATTAACGGGAACATTTGGAGAGATCCATTCGATCCAATGTGGAATGATTTCGGCAATAACACACATATGATGGGACAGCACGCTGGAAATTGCATGGGTTATGCTTTTGGCACCAGTGGAACTACACCGCAAAATGTAACCTTATCTGGGACCATATTAGTCGACACAACCTATTTTATGAATCTATACTATTTGGATGAAAATAAGGACGGCAAACCGGATTACTTTTTGAATTTTGGACCATGGTGGTATGAACCTAATACTGGCGCAAAGAGACCAAACAATGGTGATAACGTGACTATAATAGGTGGTAAATTACAAACCACAAACGGATTGAATGTGGTAATTGTTTATCAGATTAACGGCAAAGTATGGAGAGATTCAACATTGATAGGTAAATATTTCGGTGGCGGATGGATGCGCAAAAATAATTCCACCGATAAAGTCACAAATCCTTTCGATGAAAAAGATTTTATGATGATGGGCAGCGGTTGGAATATGGGTGGAATGATGTCGGATTCTATTTTTGCAAGAATGCTGGAATTGAATCCTTATAATATTCCTAACAGCAAGGGACAAAATATTTTTAAGTGCTACGAGATAGGCATATTCAATTCTAATGGCTCAAATGGTATGATGCAAAACAGCGGCTGTGGAGGTATGATGAACTTTGGTGCAAATGGAAACTTTCAATTCCATTTCGATGATAAACAAATACAAGCTTATGGAATTGATAGGAACAGCTTGAAAGTAAAATATTGGAATAACCAGACAAATAAATGGACTGTTATTTCCAACGCTGTAATTAATCTATCTACAAATACAATTACTTTTTCTAATAGTCAAATTGCCAGTTACTATATTTTAACATCCGATAAAGTTACTGCTGTTGAAGATCATGCAACTGTTCCTGCCAGTTATTCTCTCGAACAAAATTATCCGAATCCTTTCAATCCTACAACAAATATTAAGTTCTCTTTACCAATGAGTTCAAATGTAAAATTAATTGTTTATGATATGCTTGGTAAATCAGTTGCAACTCTAGTAAATGAATTTAAACCGGCTGGCACTTATGAAGTTAAATTTAATGCAAGCAACTTATCATCAGGAATATATTTTTATCGAATAATTACTCCAGGTTTCTCTATAACTAAAAAACTTCTTTTTATGAAGTAATTTAGGTTAAGCTACTTTTTCGATCCAGGTTATTTGAGGAGCCGCTTACGGGCGGCTCTTACATTCGGTCCACTGCATCCCTCAAATTTTGTTGCTGAAGGTGACTGTAAATTTGAGTTGTCGCCAAATCCTCATGCCCAAGTAATTCTTTAATAATGTATAGTGAAACACCTTTTTGAGCTAACAACGAAGCAAAGGAATGACGCAAAGAATGAAAGTGGATTTTTTCATTCAGATTAGATTTTCGCACTGAATCTTTAAATTGTTTGCTGATTGTTTCTTGATGTAGCTTTCTTCCTTTGATTCGATAGAATACAACTTCACCAGGTTGATGAACGGCAAGATTGAAACGATTGATAAGAATAGTTTTGACTTTCTCACTCATCGGAACGATTCGTTCTTTTTTGCTTTTAGTAATAAAATCATCAGAACATTTAACAGTAATATGATTTTGGAAAAAATCTATCCAATTCCATTTCATATTTATTAATTCACCAAGACGTAAACCGGTATAAAAACCGACGGTAAATATATCTTTGAGATATTGATAAGGTGTATTTGTGACAATGATTAGCAATTCATCTTCTGAAATAAATACAGGGAATGATTTGGATAGTTTTGGAAATTTAATTTTAGTAAATGGATTAACAGAAATGTAATTCCATGCTACAGCTTTATTGAATGCTGCTTTTAACGTGCGGTAATAATGATGAGCTCCTCTTTGAGTTCGAATAAAAGTTGAGTTAATAAATTTATCGACTATTTTCGTTTCTATTTTGTTTAGAGGAATATTACCACAGAAGAACATAAATTGTTTGAAAGAATAGAAGATTGACTCAACATATTTTTTTGATTTAGCAGGATGAACATATTCCAAATATTCATCTCTGAAATTTGATAATAAAAGAGAAACTTCAATAGGAAGTTGGTGAACAATTTCTTGGACAGGATTATTTAATGAAGCTTTGAAATTCTCCAAAACTTTTAAAGCTTCTTTTCTATCCGAGGTTTTTGTAGAATGTGTTTTTCTTCTTCCGTCAACAAAATAAATGATTTGAAAGAATTTTGAACGTTTGATTTTAGCTACATACATGGTTTTTCTCCTTGCATGTAGTATGCACTTTGTATGCACTTTTACGGAGATGCAGCGAATACTGTTCAAAAACCAAATAACACTATGACTCTGGATCAGAAGACTCTAGGTTCGAACCCTAGCGGGGCAGCACTAAAAGGTTTGAAAATGAAATGTTTTCAAACCTTTTTCTTTTTAGCCCCGGCAGGAAACCCTATGACTTACCAGAATTTAAAGTAGGGACTGAGTAGGGACTTTTCGATTTCCTATCTTTTATTCTACCGAACATTATTTTATGTGAATAATGACAAAGAAAGTTTTGGATGCCGAACCATTAAACTTTGTTAAATATTCACAGAACAATTTTAGCTTCCAAACGGCTTTGAACTTTTTTCATTTTCAATATAGTGAATTTGTTAAACAAGAGAAATAACCGGAAGCTAAGCAGCTTCCGATTTTGCGATTACTTCTGTTTGAGAAATATCAAAAACAGTTGCAGTAAAAAAGTGAACGTTTTCATCATCTGAAATAATTTCGGAATTTTCTTCTTGCTTTGCTTTAGATGGGACAAAGATTAAAAAACCGTGTTCACCTTTACGGACTATTCTTCCGGCTTTCTTCCATTGTTGAAACCCGCCAACGATTGAGAAATTAATTTCAGATTGAGCAACTAAGAAACATTGATTATGAGGTGTCAGCAAATGACCTTCAACTGTAACGATACCATATTTATCCGCTACAGCTTGCCGTTGTTCCTCTGTCATTTCAGAAAGAGTTTTTCTGATGCGGATAATCTTTTCTTTTTTCTCTTGTCGCAATTGCTGTTTTTGTTCTTCTGATAACATGGTTTTAACTCCTCTAAGATTTTTTTAGTGATTTGATAAAAGCATTTAAGAAAGTGTTTGCAGACGAATATGTTTTGAATGATTGTGAATGAAGAGAGCCGGACGGAGTAAATATATTTACAAAGAAATTTTGATTTGATTGAACTAAGCGAATGAGAAAACTTTTGTGCCGTTTTGAGTAGTGAACCATTACAGATGCCACGACTTAACCTTTTGCGCTGTTAAAAAACATATTTTGCCCGCTTAGGCTCTCTTATGCTATTTAATGAACTGTTAAGTTGTTGGTGTAAGAAAAGATGATAATTCAAGGCAAGGGCGAGACCCGATTAACTAGAATTTATTGAAATAAATTAGAGGGTGAGTTTCATATACCCTTGCCCCGATTGACTACCAAGATTCGAATAACACTAAGCTTGTTTGCCGGCGGGCAAAATTACGATGCAGTTAATTGAACGGAGTGAATCAAACAATTTGGAAAGAAAAAGGAAGTGACTTATAAGGTTAGCAAAAGTTAGCAATTTATGAGTTTGGAAATTGGCGCATCTTTTTGATTCAAAAAGTGTGAGCAAGAGACAAACGAATAATTTGCGTTCTTGCTTTATGAGGGAAATATTTTTGAATGTCTTTGATGAAAAAGTATTGACCGAACTGAAAGTAGATCCTTCTTTTCATCAGAATAGATTTTAGTTGTGTGAGGTGAATGAATATGTTGAATTAGGATGGTATTTTATTTGTAAGCAATTTTAGTACTATTCAAAAGGTGTTTGAGACAATTAAGAATGGTGTTACTAATTTATTTTAGTTGATTATTAAGCTATGTTGATCACATCCTTAATTTAACAAGGGAGTTTATATGAGAAAAAGAAATCACTTCTTAATTTTACTCATTAACCTAATTTTTATGAGCGTATGCATCGGGCAACAAAAAGAATTAAATCCAGGTGTTGAAAGATGGAGCATTAAAACGAGTCTTCCTAAAAAATCTAACAAAATGACAATTACATTAAGCGAATTGTTAGCACTCGATAATCCTATAAAATCATATTCTTCGAGGGAATATGGAGCTAAGCGAATTCCTAACACGGTTCAAAAGGGATTAAAAGAGGGAGACATTGTAACTTCAAGAGGATATTTACATTTAGTTGCACTTGAAAATGATAACGTAAATCATAGAGATGGTGACTATCATATTCAAGTTAGGAATACTGAAGAATGGAAGGATAGTTGTCTAATAGTAGAAGTTCCGTATCCAGATGCAAGATTTGTTGCAAATGAAAATTTACGTGCTAAATGTAGAGTTGTCAGAGATTTTATAAAAGAAAAATTCTTGAAGGGAAAAGAGCCGGGTGCTGCAAATGTAATGGACCATAAAATGTATGTTGAAATAACTGGTCAATTATTTTTTGATGCGTCTCATTTGAAAGGAAATCCAAGGGGGAAAAAAGGAATGAAGTCATATACGTGCTGGGAAATTCATCCAGTTACTGCAATAAAATTTGTAAAGAAATAAATAAGTGACTGAATAAAATGGGCAACTAAAGTCGCCCATTGTCAAGGATTAGCTGAGTTTGGTGTAGGTTGCAGAGTTCTGGACAACCTTTCCATCAGCCGATTTGGAAGCAACGATTAGGTAAAGAATGCTGTGCTGATATTTTGCTGCTACAGCTTCTTGTAAAACGTTGTAATCGATCTGTAAGCTGTAAGTCTGAGAGAAATCAAACGCTGTTACTTCTTTTGAAAGCGAGATGATCTTGAATGGTTCATCTGCTTCATCGGAAGGATCGTAATAGCAGATTAAGGCATTTGCAGAGAGATTGACTTCATTGGCACCAAATACAGATGCTGTGTTTAATGCTGGAAGGGAAGCAGTGATTTTGTCAGCTTCAACCGCTGCAGTGGTTATTGGTAACGCGAAACCTTCCGGAGTAATGATATTCTGCTCGGTAGGTTTTTCTGTGGACGAATAACCAAAGTTTGTCTTGAAGATTGTGTTAAATACTGAAATGCCGGCAACTTTGGCTTTTCTCCAGATCTCTTCAAGTGTAGATAAAGTAAGAATGTTTTTTGCAAATGTGCCGGTGACAGCAAATTTTTGTCTTACCTCTACAACTGCCGGTGATTGGCTGGCATTAAAGCTCGATGGACGAGCTGCCATAATTGTTTGACCGTTTACGGTCCTTGCGGAAAGATTTCCAAGCTTGCCGCTTAGATTTCCGATTACATTTCCACTTAAATAAGCCATTGTAACCTCCTTATAAGGATTTATTGATGATTGATTATTTACGGTAGCAATTATACAATTTGAGGGTAGGGAATGCGTTGTAATGAAATGGCACTATTTGAATGCAGAGTGATGAGTGTAGAGTGCAGAATTTAGACTTGGCAGAGACTTGTTAGAGACTTGTTGCAGGCATTTCAGTATTTAACAC
>JAMCWE010000043.1 GCA_023475265.1 Bacteroidota bacterium | reverse complement strand
AATATTCCAACCGCAGTTGGAGTCGTGTTATTTAACCTTTTACATGAGGATTATGTTACTTTCCCCATCTTTGAAAATTTTGAAAAAAATAAATCTCTCTACAATGCTATTGATATGTTAAACAAGCGTTACGGTTATGCTTCTGTTTATTTTGGGGGCTCACATATAGCAAAAGATTCTGCTCCTATGAGAATTGCATTTACACAAATTCCTGATCTCGATATAGAAGATGATAGAAAAATATAATCGCGTTATATTTTATATCCTACCACCGTAATGCTGAAAATTCCTTTTAAATTTTCTTTGTATTCTGTTAGTCCTTGTTCAGTAAGATATTCCTTGATCATGTAAATGGATGGAGAAAAGTAAATGATGCTGTGCATAATAAAGGTGGCAAAATATTCGTCCAGCTTATGCATACAGGACGCGTTTCTCACCCTCTGAATTTACCGGTTAATGGTAAAGTAATCGCTCCTTCGGCGGAAGCTCTTAAAGGAGAAATATGGACTGATCAAAAACAAATGCAGCCTTTCCCGGTACCTCAAGAAATGAGTAATGAAGATATCAAGAATACAATCGACGAATATGTTCAAAGTTCAAAGCTTGCGGTCGAAGCAGGTTTCGATGGTGTTGAGCTTCACGGTGCAAATGGATATTTAATTGAACAATTTATAAATCCAACTGTAAATAAACGTAATGATCAATACAGCAGTTCGCCCGCAAATCGGATTCGGCTCGCTTTAGAGATTGCACAAAAAGCAGCCGATGCCATAGGCAACGATAGGTTGGGAATTAGAGTTTCCCCTTATGGAATATCAAACGGTATGGCAATATATGACGAAATAGACGAAACTTATTCCCTGCTTGCTGAAAAGCTTAATGAGCTTGGTTGATAGTTTTGTTTCTTGTACCCGTCACTTTAATGATGCATAACTTTTGGGCTGCGCCCGATAAAAGTGACAGCACAAATGCAAATGGCTATGTTCATAAAGAATATGTCCATACTTGGCGGCGCATTATTAATTTCCTACTTCGGGGGTGGCCCGCTAAGCCTGGATTCAAAGTTTCAAAGTAAATCTAGTAAGTAAAAATATAACATTATGCCGGTTGGTTTTTATTACTTACCGGCATTTATATTATCTCATTCAACAAGCCCTAATAATAAATAAACAAAATCTCACTTACTACGATGGAAAACATTTCCCAAATGCTAACAACAGCTTCGGCGAGCCTTTTACTTTTATCTTGCGCGTTAGTATTGCTAAAAAAATGTTTTTTTCCTTTGCCATAAATTTCAGCCAGGTAGCGCTGTCCGCTGTTACTTTTAGATTTGCATTTCCAGCATGACCCTCTTTAACTTCGATCTTTTTATCTTTAATTACAACGGAAGCTTTAATATTTTCACTGCCATAAAAATCAAAATGATAAATTGCGTTTAATCCTGCAGAATGATTCCTCTGGAAAACTAACGGCAGATTCCTTAAAAATCCTTTTATACTGGTTGTCGTTAATCCATTGCTTACTTCTCTTACAACCTTGTGGGGAAATCTCTTTGCGGCATATTCAGCAGCATCGGAATTTTTAACTACATAAACCGGCTCAGCTTTTTCCTGCAGAGGATTAACTACATTTTTCAAGAAACCTTTTTTATCTAAAAGATATGGTGCAATAACATCCTCACCTGCCGGGCAGACAGCTATACAGTATGCAGCTTTATAATTTGGACCAAAAGATAAGCTCTGCCACATTGATGCTGATTCAGATGCTTTAAATTTTTTATGGTATTCCTTCCTGCTTTTACTTTCCACTATGTTCTCAACCCAATCCGTAAAGCCGCCCATGAACTCCCTGTAGTTATGAGTATAACACGATGAAAAATCAAAATGCCCATCTGAACCAATTGCCCCTACCGGACATGCTGATACACATAATTTACATTCAAGACATGGGTTGTAATCTATTTCTGAATTAT
The DNA here is from genome assembly GCA_023475265.1 of Bacteroidota bacterium. Taxonomy (GTDB): domain Bacteria; phylum Bacteroidota; class Ignavibacteria; order Ignavibacteriales; family Ignavibacteriaceae; genus FEN-1297. Next base: position 5,576 of record JAMCWE010000043.1, on the reverse strand, counting down.
AGAATGAGACTTCAGCTTCCATAAGTATTGTACCCAGCGTAATAAAATTTCCGAACTTCGGATGTATTACATTTCTATGTATTCCCATTTTACCTAGACCTGCAGCAACTGCAATAGGCTTGTGGGAGACTAACCACGTCTTCCCCGGAAAATTTCCCATTTCCATCGGAAAGCCAGGCGATGGATTTATCGCTCTTATGCCTCTTTGCTCTAATATAGATACAATTTTTTTCTCCGTCTCTTCTAAATTATTTATAGTATGATGAAATTCAAGATTTGAAATAGAACGTGCCGGATTACGAATAGGTTCTATGTTCTGCTTACATACAATGCTTATCAAAGTTTTTGTACCCGGAAGTACAGTTAAAATATCATTTAGCTGATTTGAAATATCTTTTCTATTTATTTCCACGAAGCCCGCATCATCGGCGCCTGCATTAAGGCATATTTCACGTAGTTCATCATAATCAATCATCAGCGTAGCAGTTTTAACCTTATTTAATATTCCAAGTGATTTTACCTTTTGTATTGTAGGATGATTATTCATGTCAATCATATTGTTCCCTGTATGTTTATAAATTATACCAATCGGTATATAGTAGATCAAAAAATTTTTAAGTCTTTATTTCCTTGATCATTAATTCCACTCTATCCAATGAAGACATCATTGGATTTGGATCGTTCAGAATCATAGTCAGCATAATTCCGCCTTCTATTAATGAAATTATTACCGATGCAAACTGTGAGCTTACAACTTCCTTTTTTATCTGACCTTTAGCCCGCCCTTCGTTTACAATTTTTTCTATGCTGCCTTTCCAGTTGTTAATTGTCTGCTGTACTTTCTTATGAAGCAGCTGATTATTATCATCAGCCTCAATCGCTGCATTAAGAATCGGGCAGCCTCCTAAAGCGCCCAATTCACGGAACTTATTCCTATAAAATTTCGGGATAAATAATAATTTATTAACGGCGTTATCTTCATTTGTTTGAGTTAAGTTAATAACATCCCGGATCAGTGAAAGATTGAATTCATATGACTCGATGGCAATTTCATCTTTATTCCTAAAGTTGCCGTATATAGCGCCCTTTGTTAAACCGGTCGCTTCAATAAGATCAGACAATGATGTACCTGAATAGCCCTTCTTATTAAAAATAGGTGCAGCTTTCTCAATAATATATTGCCTAGTTCTTTCTGCTTTTGATATTTCTTTATTCTTTTTCATATCCATGACAAATATATACCGCTTGGTATATTATATCAAGAAATAATTACTCCCTTTTATTATTTTATGAGATGTGTCACCATAAGCTATAAGTCCGCAATTCTTACTTATTAGTACAGTTGGAAAAACTTTCTTCGGCAGTTCATAATTATGATGATAAAAACAGATACTTAATAAGGTCGTTTGGTTATATATGGATGATAATAGTTTAAGGTTTAGCTCTCCGCTTTTCGAACAGGAACCATAAAGCATAAGTTGTGATAAAACCAAGATAACATCCGGCAATGACATCACTTAAGAAATGATAATCCGTAACGATAAGTGCTGCACCGAGAAGGGCGAGCATTACATAAACTATTGTACGGAACTGCGGATAGTAAATCAAAACAGCAGCCCCAAAAGCGGTAAATACAGTCATATGACCGGAGGGAAAGCAGCCGTTACCTATTTCATGGAACAGGTGGAATACGAGAGGTTTATTGGCAATAAGCCAGAAGCGCGGCGTGGTTCTTCCGAATGCATATTGTAAAAAAAATTTAAGTACATAAGCTGTAGGTAAGGTTGTGGCTGCAAGCAGCAAAAACTTCGTTTTTATATCGAACTTTTTCTTATAAGTCCTGTAGATATAAATAACCCACATTAATATTGTGCCGGCTCCAACTAAATAAGCTAAAATATCAGGAATGTTTTCAGCAGCTTTATGCAATGTTTTAATGGACAGAAGAAAGCGCATTACTCTTATTGCTATAACGGTATCCAGGTACTTCATACTAACATAAATGGCAAAAGACACTATAACAGTAAGTGTAATCCAAAAATTAACAGATTTATCTCTTTTGATCATTTATCCTTTAGTCTCTTCATTCTTAATTATATATTAAATCAATTAAGCAAATTTAATAAAAATTTCTGCCACGGCAGTATTATTAAAGTGCCTAGTAAAATGAATTTGATTTGAACCGCAGCCCTAGAAGAAATATGGTTATATTGGAATAAAGTAATACACTTACTTTCTTCACCGGCTATAATAAGCAGCCAGGCAAGCGTAATTATTTTAAGTCATTGAGCAATTTAGGACTAAGATATTTGGTATTTACAATACATGTTGTTTGAGTAATTATTGACTCACTCATGTTACGCACAGACTTATTTCACCCTTTCAGAGTTATTAATGAAATTTAAGAGCATCGCCCTTGGCAATAATTGTATAAGACAAAATCGAACCCTGAAAGGGTTCTATAATATCAAATGTGTGAAATGAGTAACTAATAAATTAGTATATGCTACCAGAAACTTATTTAACAATCAAGAATTTTTTCGTGTACGAATTTATTCCTCTGTAATAAATAAAATAAATTCCGGTTGGCAACCCATTAGTATTAAATTCTGCATTATAAACGCCTGGCCCTTTTACACCCTCTTGAATTTCTGAAATTTTTTGTCCAAGAATATTATATATCGATATTTTGACATTGGCACTTTGCAATAGTTGGTAAGTTAGATTTATATGGGCTGTAACCGGATTTGGAAACGGCGATGAAACCTTTTCCAATGCGCCTGTATTTAATATTGAATATGGGTCAGGATTAAAATTAAAGGAATCCATTTGTTGAGTGTTCACCCATATATCATATCCTCTATCCGGGTTTATTATGCTTTCATATGAAAAAAGAATTTTATTATTATAAATATCTGCACTGTAAGCATCATACTGCCCTCCCCATAAATTAATAAACGGCTGTAATGTTTGCAGCCTTACTGGCAAATATGATTGGGAATTATCATCTATTAATAGAGAATTTATTTTTTCGAAAGAAGTCCAGGCTGCAAACACTTTATTGTTTGAAAAATTAATTATCTGTAGGCTAGTATGCAGCTGATCGTTGTTGATTGTATTTGAGAATATATTCACACAGCTTTCTTTAACATAGCGGCGCTTGATTGTTATTTTTGTGTCATAATAATAAAGCGGATTGTCGCTCCACTCAAAAACGGTATTATTATTATCATCAATCTTACATGCCCCGTTTAAATATTCTCTGTCGCTTGATAATGTATCGATAACAAAAGGACCGGAAACTATAATACCTTGATCATTATATATCCCCCCTCTTAAAATATTCTTCGATTGATATGTTGCAGAATCTAGATCAGCCCACATTAAAACGATATTAAAATTTTTATTTACGGAAACTCCGAATAATTCCTTGGGATTATTTGTTAAGCTGGGTGTTAGCTTAATTAGATTCCCGATTGACTGCAATGCTTTATTCAATTTTAATAGATATAACTGAGCTGATCCGTCATACCAGTATAGCAGAATATCTCCGGTACCATCGGATTGAACGGCGCATCCCGGAACTGGATTATAATTGCCGGTAATTGCATTAAATCCCGTTATTATTTTTCCATCGGGAGAAATCTTTCTTATACAAATCTGCTTGCTTGAATAATCCCCGCCCGCAAAACAAATAAGAAAATTTCCGTCTTTATCAGTGGTAATAAATGGATTATCTGCAACGTAAAATCTGGTTGTATCATTCACCAAAAAGTTTCCGGATACCGGATTAGAATTCTCATCAAGCACTTGCGCATAAAGGTTATCCGTTCCATCCCTTCTGTCTATCCATGCAGCAAGAGCTCTTCCGGAATTATTATATTTCACTACCGGATCAGTCTGAAATGCGCTGCATGGATCGTTACTTAACTTTAAAGAAGTGCCTGACACGTTAAAGCTTGTATCAAACTTTTGCAGAAATACATCCTGGTCATTCTTGTTATACCTGCTGTACACACAATAAATGTTTCCGTCTGCTGCATTTGATAATTTAGGATAAAAAGCATAATTAGTTGTATTGATAATATTCACCGGCCTAATATTCCCTTTCGGTGTTCCATACTTGGAAATGATTTGCGTGTATGAGCCCATACCTGTAAAGATTATATAAAAATTATCTTTATCGTCAGACTTTACAGAATAAGTAAACCAGGTATTGGGAGATTTTGCAACTTCAAATTGAGGTGTTACAAATCCGCTGTCCGCTTTATAAATTCTGCCCAGCAGACCTAATTGGCCCTGCCAAAGGATAAAATAGTATCCATCCTTAGTGCCTGCAATAGTCGGAAAATAATGTGTAGTCAAATCATTAGTATCACTGACAATAATATTTCTTCCGCTCATATTGCCATTATCACTAACCTGCTGTATCATTATCCGGGATGTATTATTAAAATGACAGCTCCACGTTATTATAAAATTACCCAAAGTGTCCGATGCAATTCTATCATCCCAGCCGATACTGCTTAAATTATCCGAAGGCGGCAATGAAATTTGCTGCTGGTCCATTAAAGGAGAAATATTTTTATCATACATGCAGTAATATGCTTCAGCTTTCCTCGAATAATCCGGGCCTGAATACCACGTTACCATTATATTCCCCTGCTTATCAACTGCTGCCGACGGATTATTCGTATTGATAATTCCTGATCGAGTTATAGAATAATTGCTTCCGATCTTTTCTCCGGACTTTGAAATGCGCTGAAGTAGAACATCAGCCCCGGAGCTTGCCCACGTTATTATATATTCGCCGGATGCTTCGTTAAAAACAACATGCGGCTCGGAATTCCAATAGCTGTAATTATCGGACACTTTAATCACTTCACCAATCTTTCCGTCTTGTGTATTAAATAACTGCGCATCAATTTCAATATAGCCTGTTCTTTTATCTTCCCATACTGCTATATAATTTCCTATGCCGTCTGCGGCAATGTTGGGATTGCTCTGGTCAGCATCATAATTGCCGCAGCCGTCTATTAAAACAAAATCATTCTTAATCTTCTTAAAAGTTTTGTAAGACAGCGTATCCGTAGAAGCTTTATTTATTTTTTGCCGGCTTTGTAAAGTATCAATTCTAAAATTATTAGGATAAGCAATTCCCCCAATAATTTTTGTTTGTGCAAGAAGGTTTGTTTTATATGCTGCTGATAAAATTAATATTGCGAGAAGGAAAATTTGAAAAAGCCTTTTAAATTCTGTATCCATTACATTAACTCCCTATTCATCTTTTTAAAGATATTCTTTCATGAATATTGTTGCAAGTACGGAACTTAATCCCCATAACATTTTAGATTATAAGATACAGTTCAGTCCAATTACATTTACTGCAGACTAATTAAAAATAATGAACTGTTCTGTAACATCTACTACCTCAACATCAGCTCCGGAATCCTGACTTGAGCAAATTAGTATGGCAAGAAATTTTGGCTGCGAATTTGAATCAAATTAAAAGATTATTTCTAACTTTTTTAGGAGCTCAGAAATTTCATCCGAAATTGGCGATCTGAGTACAAATT
>JAMCWE010000011.1 GCA_023475265.1 Bacteroidota bacterium | reverse complement strand
AACACAAATAAGGAACTTGTTTGTAATCTTAATTTCTGCAATGATGATTCTTGTTGTAGGATGTAAAGATTCTCCAACAAGTCCGGGAAGCATTCAAAGCAATACAAATCAGCAGGCAATGTTAAAAGCTGTGGAAGGTGATTCTGCAATTTCTTCCTTCGATTTTAATTATGATGAAGAATCGGCAATGAATATATTAGGCAAAACTGCCGTGGCAATTTATCCATTGCAGGTTGGACAAAAAATGAGAGTTGTATCTAAGAATTTTACTTATACAATGGTAGGCGATACAGCTTATGGCACTTATTCAAGAACATTTGAAGGCGTTTTATATATTTCGGCTACATATGGTTCGTCATCGCGTAAACAGGATACAATAATTCAAAAGCCATTTACCACCGTTATCACAAGAAAAGTGGTTTTAGTAAATCGACAAAATAATCCTTTAGATACTGTTAATTTCGATTGGAAAGTTTTAGCGGTTTCATTACCTGAAGGCGGGACTTTAAATTCAAATGTTAACATTACTCAAATGACAATTACATTGCCAACGGGCGAGATTCTTATAATAAATGATCTGAATGATTATTATTTAGCTTTAGGCCAAGGGCGATGGAAAGAAGTCCCGCATTTCAGAAACGGACAAAAAATAACTATTCAATTAAATGTTACAAGCGCTTATGCCGATACCGATTTTGTAACATTAACTAATGGTGCTGATATGCATGGATTACACAGGGAAAAAATTAAATTTGATCTTGTTTCTTCTACACCAATGGGAAATATTTATGCTAAAGTTTATCAACAAACATTTGTTGCACATACTTGGCCTGGTTATTTCCATGCTGTAATAAATGCATTCCCAAAACAAGTTATTTATGATGACTCAACACCCGTGGAATCGAATACATGGGGTATTCCTTATTATGTTCAAAGATGAAAGTATTATTTAAATATTTGAACTTAGGTGTAATCTCTCCGAGGCGGGCGGAGAGATTTATTTTTTTAAAATTTCTAGAGCATTAAGCACAATGCCAGATAACACGAATAAAATAGATTGCAAATAATCGATCTCAATATTAAGTTTATCAAATGAAAAAGTTAATTACGTTTATATATTGCTTTATTTTTCTAGCTGCTGGGATAATTCTTAACGGCTGCGATAATCCAGCTCCAACTGAACTCGTTCAAGATAATTCATCAACACAAACTCCGGTTCAGATTGAGGTAATTACAAAAGATCCAACCGATGAATTTTATAACAATGGATTTGACACAACCGGCGTTGCTGCTCCCGTCATGAATTATTCAAACGTAATCAACGTAAGCGGCATTAAGATAACTACCAACAATGTAACAACAAAGATTTCATTTGCGCAGGCAATCTTTTACAATAAAAACTTACCTATCAAAGAGCCAGGCGGAAGATTAATTGGCTATCAAACTGTTACACCAGGTAAAGTGAAGTTTAATAATATTATGGCGATGACAATTCCTTATAAAATTAGATACAACAGCCATGGTATGCATGCTGATACAACTTTAGGCAACATGTTTGCCTTAACTCGCGGAATGATGGGGCCCAGCGGACAATTTAATTTCGATTATAATTCATCGATTAATTTCCAATATATTCCGATGCACGGCAATTCAGTCAATTTTAATATTCCTACTCCGAGAGAAATAATTGGCAAAGTAATTTTAACAGGAAGAATCGAAAATAAAACTCTCAATTGTTTATTAGATTGGAATAGTTTAAATCAAAGCGATAGTATTGAAATAATTTTAGGCGTAGTTACAAAAGCCCAAAATCCCAATGGAACAAATTCTATATTGCCATTATATAAAATCAAAACTCGCGATACCGGTAGATTATTAATCCCACCAAAGCTGGTGAATGAAATTCCGCAAAGCAAATTTGGTAAGGTAGTTTTAACGTTTATAAGAAAATATCAAATTCATTATACTGATTATGGAAATGATTTATTCGTATTATCCCAAAGCATTCATAGCATAACTCTAGATATTCCTTGAGAAGAAAATTATTTAAAATTTTAATTGCGTTAATTATGCTTATGTCAGTTAAGATGTCGGCACAGAGCTCATTTGGGCTAACAGGATATTGGTTCCCTGGCCTTAATTCCACATCTTTGATGAATAGTTTTGAAAGTAATCCATCAAATTTTATTTCACTCAAAGATTGGGGAATAGCACTTTCATATGGCGGTGAGTTTTCGTCCAATGTTAATTCAAACTTATATTTGATTTCAATATCAAAAAGACTTGGCGATCATTTTATAACTGTCAGATACACTCCGGGTTATCAAAAAGAATTTGTTTTTAACAATGGTCAATCAATTGTTCTGCAAGATTCAACTTCGCAATCGTTAGATTCAAAATTTACTTATAAAGAATTATTTGGATTAGGTTATTCTTACAAAATTTCAAATCAGTTTTCTGCCGGACTTTCGTTCCGGTATTTTACCCAGGATTTTAATCAAGAAGGCGTATTGCCTGTTTTTTCCGATACTTTATATTTGGTAAGACAAAGTCAGGACTACAAAGTAAATTTTTGGCGTGGTGACTTGGGTATAAATTATTCGCCTTCTGAAAAAATTTCTTTTTCTCTTTCTTCAATTAATCTGATTAACATAAATGAAAATTCAATCGATCCGGATATTTCACAGTATAATATCAAGAGAGAAAAAAATATTTTGTTCGGCGTGTCTGTAAATCCAATTAGTTCATTAGATCTAAATTTTTTGTATGAGTCGGGAAACAATCTTCAAATCGGACTTAATAATTTTATAAATGCTTTCGGCGGAAACTTAGGAATTGGAATTACTGCTTTTCACGATAAATATCAGTCGCCATACTTTGCCGGAATTATTCCAGCAATAACATATTCCAATAATTTATTTGGAATTTCATTTTCCGGAATAAAATATTTTTCTAATAGAAATACGCCGCAATCATTTTCTGTATTTCAGGATCAAGGAATTAGCAACATAATTAATAACCGGTATAGCTTTGATAAAGCTGTTCTCACACTAACTTTCACAATTAATACTATCCCGGAAAGATCGGTTGAATTTTTGGATGTTGATATTTTAAATGAAATTTATCCGACCTTAACAGAAAATTATTTAGACAAACCTTTCGCAGTTGGGAAAGTTGTAAATCTAACTGATCATTTTGTCCAAATAAAACCTTCGAGCAAGATTGAAGGAATAAATAATGACAAGATAGAATCGCCGGTTATTACAATTCCGCCTGGAGATACGGTTAAGATTCCCTTCTACACAATTATTCCTCAATCTTACGACAAACAAAAAGCTGGAATTTCTTATGCGGATTTTTATTTAGCTTCAGCAAACCTGGAACCGCAAGATCAAACTCAGAAACCGATTTTGATTAATGGAATTAATTCGTGGGATGGAAAAGTTATTAACCTCAGATATTTTATTAAAAGAGATTATGACTTCTCGATGAATTATGCAAAAGAAATTTTAAGCAACTATAAAAGTGAACTGGATACAATGTCTTATGCGCTTTCAATTTTTTATAAGACAAAATTTGTATTTAATAATTTTGTTAAAAATCTTGTTTACACCGCCAATCCAAGAGCTGAAGCTGATTACGTCCAGTTTCCACACGAAACTATGAAACTAAAAGGAGGAAATTGCGATGACTTGAGCGTATGTTTCAGCTCTCTAATGGAAAGCGTTGGAATTCAAACTGCTTTGGTAGATTACAAACCTATAAACGGAATTGGCCATGTTAATGTTTTGGTGAATACACAGCTGTCACCGGAACAAGCAAAGTTAATCACTCAAAATGAAAGCAAATATTTTATCCGCAAAAATGAATCCGGTATTGATGAAGTTTGGATTCCAATTGAAACAACAACATTGACAGACTTTAACACAGCGTGGGATTTGGGCGCTCAAAAATTTAATGAAGATGCACTCAACAATCTTGGTTTGGCAAAAGGAAGCGTAGCCATTGTTGATGTCTATTAGCTTTTTAAAATTTAATTGTTGATTTTAAAATTGAAAAAGTTTACTCGAGGTCAAAAATGAAAAAGATATTTTTAATAATGATTTTTTCTGCAGGAATAATTTTAGCGCAGACGTTCCATGTAGATAAAGTTCAGGGAACAGTAAAAGCGCAAATAGGTACAAATGAAAATTGGTCGAGCGTTGCTGACAATCAAAATCTAAATACAAACTCAATTGTTGAAACCGGAAAAAATTCACTTGTAATTTTAAGCAGAGATAATTCAAAATTTACTTTAAAAAGTTCATCGGCACTTCAACTATCTAATATTAAAAAGATGAGTGTGAATGATTTAATACTTGCTTTAGCAATGGAAGACATGCTAAATGCACCAAAGAAAAAAGAAGAAGCAACATCTAAAAACACCGCGGTTTACGGAGCTCAAATAAATGGTATTAAAGATCCGATTGTTGAAACAGATAACTTCGGAATAAAAAAATTAAACGGAGCTGTGCAGCTTGCCGAAAGCGGTTATAAAGAATCCGCAGTAGTTGATGCTCGTGAAACTTATCGTAAATATCCGGAAACGAAAAGCATTTCATCATTCAGAATTTACTTTGCAAATATTCTTTTCGATTTCGGATTGAATGAAGACGCATTTGATGAATTTAAATCAATCCAAACTTTAAAATTATCCGTTGATCAAAAAGAAATTGTAAAAAATAAATTAGAAATACTTGCTACTAAACTAACTCAGAAATAATCTAATTTATTAATAGTTCTTAAAGAGAAGTTTATACGTGGTTCTGAAAAAAAGTGTTAATACTTCTTTATAGTATATTTCGAACTGTGTTTAAGAACAAATTAGGTAAGTTCAAAACTAGCTTCTTGCTTATTGGATAAAATAATACTAATTTTGTTCAGTTATTTCGCCCTCTTGAGGGCGATTTTTGTTTGTATGAATTTGTTAGAAGAAGAAATAAAAAATATTACCACTGAAATTGTCGAAAGGAATAAATTCTTTCTAATTGATTTATTAATTCACGGAAACCGTGGAAGCCGTTCAATTGAAGTTTTTATTGATGGAGAAAAAAACGTTTCTGCAGATGATTGTGCAATTATAAGTCAAGAAATTAATTCACAGCTAGAAAATCTTCCGGATATAGGCCTTAATTATAACCTTGAAGTTTCATCTCCCGGAGTTGATAGACCACTGAAATTCTTAAGGCAATATCCAAAACATATAAATCGAAAATTCGAAATTACCTATAAACTTGACAATGAAACAAAAAAAGCAATAGCTAAGTTTATAAAAATTGAAGGTGAAGAATTAACCTTTACTTCAAGTGGAACAGAAATTAAAATTAAATTTAATAACATTATAAAAGCTAAAGTATTAATCAGTTTTTCTTAAACGGAGGAAGTTAGACATGAACGTAGATATCGTTGAATCCTTTGCTCAGATGGTGAGGGAAAAAGGGGTTGATAAAGATGTTTTAGCAGGCATTATCGAAGAAATATTTGGTATGCTTGTAAAAAAGAAATTCGGCGAAGATGCTAAACACGATGTTGTGGTAAATATGGATAGAGGCGACATTGAAATATTTTTGGAAAGAGAAATAGTAGATGTAGTTGAAAATCCAAATACTCAAATAAGTATTGAAGAAGTAAACCGCCGCGGTAATGACGAAGAGCTTGAAGTTGGCGATGATTTTGTTGAAAAGCTTGCGCTTGCTTCCTTCGGTAGAAGATTAATTACTTTAGCAAAGCAAGGTTTGAATCAGAAAATTCGTGAGATTGAAAAAGACCTTGTTTATAATGAATACAAAGAATTATTAGGTGAAATTGTTGTTGGCGACATTTACCAAATTAGAAAGAATGATATACTTGTTAACCACAATAAAAACGAATTGATTCTCCCAAGAAATGAACAAATACCTTATGAAAGATATAAAAAAGGAGAGACCGTTCGTTCAATTGTAAAAGAAGTTAAAAAGAGCAACAGCGGTCCGGTGATAATAATTTCCAGAGCAGATAATACTTTTCTAAGAAGATTATTTGAAATTGAAATACCTGAAATTTATGATGGGATAATTGATATAAAAGCAATAGCCCGCGAACCCGGCGAACGTGCTAAGGTAGCTGTTGAATCTCAAGATGCTCGTATTGATGCAGTTGGCGCTTGCGTTGGAATGAAAGGCGTTCGTATTCATGCAATAGTTAGAGAATTAAATAATGAGAACATCGATGTTATTAGTTATTCAGATGAACCAGCGGCTTTTATTCAGAGAGCTTTAGCGCCGGCAAAGTTGAAAAAAATCGAGCTGAATAACGCAGCAAAAAAAGCCATAGTAACTGCCGACAGCGATCAGGTTTCTCTAATTGTTGGAAGAAATGGCGTTAATATTAGGCTTGCAATGAAGCTAACAGGTTATGAAATAGAAATACTTAGAGAAGAAAAACCGTTTGAAGAATATGAAGAGGATATCGAACTTATCGATTTGAAAGATGAATTAGGCGTTGATATTTACGAATTATTAATAAACAATCGATATGATACCGCTCTCGAAGTATTAACTGCCGGTCCGGAAAAGCTTAAAGAAATTGAAGGCTTAGATGAGGCAAAAATAAACGAAATATTAGAAATAATTAAATCTCAATTTGAAGAAGAAGAGTAGCTTAAATTATAGGTAAGCAGTATATGTCGGAAACTAAAGAGAAAAAAGTTCGAGTTTATAAATTAGCATCTGAGTATAATCTGTCAGCAGAAAACCTCATGGAATTTCTGAAAAAGAAAGGACATGATGTTAAATCTCATATGTCTTTGCTTACAGATGATATGATAAAAGAAATCAATGATCATTTTAAAAAGGATATTGAAAAAGCCGAAAAACATTATAAGAAGATTGCTGAATTCAATAAGAAAAGAACTGAAAAATCTGAACAAGAAGAAAAACCAGTTCATGGTGAAGAAAAAGTTCATGAGAAACAAATTGAAGTTGAACATCCTAATATTGAAGAATTAAAACATGCTCACGAGGAAGTTTCCGAACAAACAATCGAAAATATTCATGAAGAAAATCAGGAAGCTGTAGTATCAGAAGAAGATAAAATTGAAGAGCCGGTAGTATTAGAAGAAGCAGCCGCTGAAGAAGTTTCTGTAAAAGAAGAAGAAACTGCCAAAGAAGAAACCAAAGCATTCCTTTCTCCCAAAGAAATTGAAGCCGGAAGAAAAAAAGGATTAAAAGTTGTCGGCAAAATTGATTTGGACGAAAGGAAGAAAACCGAAAACAAAGAAATTGTAACTAACAGGGGAACTGTAACTTCACATCCGGCTGAAGCTCCGAAGAAAAAGAAAAAACCAAAAGCTAAAAAGAAAGCCACAGAAGCTTCTTCCGATGAACCAATTATTTCAAAAAAGAAAAAGAGAGTTAAGCGTTTCGAAATTGATCAACGTGAAGTAAAAGAAGCCATTAGAAAAACACTCCTCAGCATGGATGATTCTGTTATCTCCGGCAGAGCAGTTCAAAGAAAGAAAAAGAGAAAAGAACGCGAAGCCGAAGAAGAACGTAAATTGGAATTGAAAGCGCTTGAGCAGAATAAAATTGCTGTTACAGAATTTATAGCAGTTAATGAATTAGCTAATTTGATGAGCGTTCCTGTCGCTGATGTAATATCAAAATGTATAGAACTTGGCTTAATGGTATCAATCAATCAGAGGCTCGATGTTGAAACAATTACTTTGGTTGCCGATGAGTTCGGTTTTGAAGTTGAATTTCTTAAAGAATATACTGCTGAAGTTTTAGAAGATACTGAAGATGATTCGTCAACATTATTATTTAGGCCGCCTGTCGTAACTATAATGGGCCATGTAGATCACGGTAAAACTTCACTTCTCGATTATATTAGAAGAACAAACGTTGTTGCCGGTGAAGCTGGAGGTATTACACAACATATCGGCGCTTATAGAGTTGATGTAGGAAATGGGAAATACATTTCTTTTCTTGACACACCAGGCCATGAAGCTTTCACTGCAATGCGCGCCCGTGGAGCTCAATTAACAGACATCGTTGTTCTAGTTGTAGCTGCAGATGACGCCGTAATGCCTCAAACAGTTGAAGCAATAAATCACGCCCAGGCTGCAAATGTTCCAATCGTTATTGCAATAAATAAAATCGACAAACCAGGCTCAAACATTGAAAGAATAAAACAACAGCTTGCTGAAAGAAATATTCTTGTAGAAGATTGGGGCGGAAAATATCAGTGCGTTGAAATCTCGGCAAAGACCGGATTAAATGTAGATCTTCTGCTTGAAAAGATTCTTCTTGAAGCTGAAATACTTGACTTAAAAGCTAATCCAAATAGACAAGCCCGCGGAGTTGTAATTGAATCTCAGCTTGATAAAGGCAGAGGTATAACAGGTACAATTCTAGTTCAAAAAGGGATTTTAAGAATTGGTGATCCATTTATTGCCGGAATTTACCAAGGCAAAGTTCGCGCAATGTTTGATGAAAGAGGAAATAAAGTTATCGAAGCTCCTCCATCAACACCGGTTCTTGTATTAGGCTTTGAAGGAGCGCCTCAGGCGGGCGATACTTTTGTTGTCGTTGAATCAGATAGAATGGCCAGAGAAATTGGAATTAAAAGACAGCAATTGAAACGCGAACAGGATCAGAAGCAGGTTCATCATGTTACACTTGATGAAATTGCAAAACAAATTAGCATTGGCGGAGTGAAAGATCTTCCGCTAATTGTTAAAGGCGATGTTGACGGATCTGTGGAAGCTCTTTCAGATTCATTGATGAAACTTTCAAATGAAGAAGTAATTGTAAAAGTTATTCACAAGGGCGTTGGTGGAATCTCCGAGAGTGATGTATTGCTTGCGTCAGCTTCAGATGCAATTATAATTGGTTTCCACGTAAGGCCAAATTTAAATGCACGGAAACTTGCTGAAACTCAAAATGTAGATATCCGTCTTTACAATGTAATTTATGATGCAATAAATGAAGTAAAGTCAGCCCTCGAAGGGTTACTCTCTCCGGTTCTATCAGAAGAAGTAACTGCAACTGTTGAGATAAGAGATACTTTTAAAATTCCGAAATTCGGAACAATTGCAGGCTGTTATGTCCAAGATGGAAAGATTTCAAGAAACAGCAAAGTAAGAATAGTTCGTGATGGTATTGTGATTCACGAGGGTGAAATAGCTTCTCTTAAACGCTTTAAAGATGATGTTAGAGAAGTCGATTCCGGTTATGAATGCGGATTGAATATCGCAAACTTCAATGATATAAAAGTTGGCGATACAATCGAAGCATTTAAGATAATCGAAACCAAGAAAAAACTGGCTTAATAAATTATAAACCGGTTCGATCGAATTTAAGATGAAACATAAAATCCGGTTTATAAATTTTGCTTTAGCCATGTGAATAGGAGATGATAAGATGACTCACAGAATTGATCGGGTTGAACATTTAATAAAAGAGGAAATTAGTTTAATCTTTTTATATAAACTCCAGAATAAATTCCAAAATATTTCATTCGGATTTATAACTATTACTTCTGTAAAAATAAGCCCGGATTTAAAGATAGCAAAAATTTATATTTCTGTTCTTGAAAGAGAAAAGCGCGAAGAAGCTTTAGAAAAGATAAAATCTATTTCCGGTTATATACGATCCGAGCTTGCATCAAGAATCCGAATTAAATTTGTACCGGAATTAAAATTTTTTATAGACGATACGCTTGATTATGTTGAAAAGATTGAAGGTTTAATTAAGAAAATTCACGAAGATGATAACAAAGGGAACGATTGATTTTTCTACAATAGATTTCCATTCCGGCGAAGCAATTCTTATTGACAAACCATCCGGATGGTCATCTTTTAAAGTAGTATATAAAATAAGACAAGCAATCCATGAAAAAAAAATTGGCCATGCTGGAACGCTTGATCCCTTAGCAACCGGCTTGCTGATAATTTGTACCGGAAAGAAAACTAAAGAAATTTCAAAGTTTCAAGATTTTGAAAAAACTTATTCAGGTACAATTTTACTCGGAAAAACTTCTGCATCAATGGATTTGGAAAGTTCAATAACCGAAAGTAAACCTGTAGAGAATATAACCGCCGATCAAATTCTAAAGACAAGAGATTCCTTTCTAGGAAACATTTTGCAGACACCACCAATGTTTTCTGCAGTGAAAATGCATGGGAAGTCTCTTTATAAACTTGCTCGTAAAGGTAAAACCATAGAAAGAGAACCTAGAGAAGTTGTAATTCATAAATTCGAATTGAAAAGAATAAATTTACCTGAAATTGAATTCGAAATAGTTTGTTCAAAAGGAACATATATTAGAGCAATTGCAAATGATTTTGGCGAAAAACTTGGCTGCGGAGGTTTGCTTAGTTCGTTAAGACGAACAAAAATAGGTAATTATTCGGTAGATGATGCTTGGAATGTTTCGGAATTCATATCTGAATTTAAGATTAAAACAGAAAAATTAGTGACTGAAAATCCATGATAAGTCTTGCGAGTGATCACCGAATTTCCATTTCTGTAAGAAAAGGATTATATTTATAGACTTTTGTTTACATAAAATATTGTTATGAAAGTGTTTTATAACTTATCGGAAGTGAAAAAGGATAATAATACTGTTTTAACTTTAGGCACTTTCGACGGAATTCATCTTGGACATAAAAAGATAATAGATCGCCTTATTGAAAAAGCTTCACAAAATAATGGTAGAAGCCTTCTTATAACTTTCGATCCTCATCCAAGGAATGTTATTTCTGATAGTAAAATAAAACTATTGAATACTTTATCCGAAAAGCTTGAAATATTAAATAGTTTTGGTGTCGAAAATGTTTTAGTCATTAATTTTACAAAAGAATTTTCTCAAAATAGTTCGGAAGATTTCTTTAAAAATTATATTATCGATAAGATTGGAATTAGAGAAATAATTATTGGTTATGATCATCATTTCGGTAAAGGCAGAGGTGGTGATGAAAATACTCTTAAAGAATTAGGCTTAGAATTTAATTTTAATGTCTCTCGTGTTGAAGCTGTAAACATCGGTAATATTACTGTAAGCAGCACTAAAGTTAGAAATGCGCTTAACAACGGAGATGTTAAACTTGCAAACCTTTTACTTGGAAGATATTATTCATTTGCAGGAATTGTAATTAAAGGCGACGGCAGAGGAAAAGAACTTGGTTTTCCAACAGCAAATATAAAATTGGAAGATGAAACCAAGCTTTTACCGGCAATCGGAATTTATGTGGTTGAATTGATAGTTGAAAATAATAAATATTACGGTTTGATGAGCATCGGCAAAAGGCCCACATTTTATAATGATGGCCAATTAACAACCGAAGTTTATGTTTTTGATTTTGAAGAAAATATTTATGATAAGAATGTAAAAGTAAATATGATTGAAAGAATTAGAGGAGAAGAAAAATTTTCTTCAGCAGATGAATTAATTATTCAAATGAATAAAGATAAAAATGTCGGGCTGGAAATTTTAACCAAACTGACAAATTAAATTTTAAATTAATTAATCCCGGTTAATTCTGGGATTATATAGTATAATAAAAATAAAAGGAAAGACATAATGACAAAAGAAGAAAAGCTTGGTATCGTCAAGCAATATGGGGCAAACGAAAAAGATTCCGGAAAACCGGAAGTTCAGATTGCAATAATAACAAAAAGGATTAATGATCTAACAGATCATTTTAATGTGCATAAAAAAGATCATCACTCAAGACGCGGCCTTATGATGATGGTTGGAAAACGAAGAAGACTTTTAGATTATCTTGCAAAGAAAGATATTGAAAGATATAGATCAATAATTAAAGAATTGAATATTAGAAAGTAAAAAGGTAAGTAAATGATAGTTAGAAAAGAAGTAGAAATTGGCGGTAAAATTTATTCAATAGAAACTGGCAGATTCGCAAAACAATCCAACGGCGCTGTTATGGTACGATACGCAGATACGATGGTTTTGGTTACCGCAGTTGCTACAGAAGAAGCAAAAGAAGATCAAGATTTCTTTCCGCTGCAAGTTGAATATAGAGAAAAAACTTCGGCTGCCGGAAAATTCCCTGGTGGATATATTAAAAGAGAAGGAAGACCGACTGAAAAAGAAATCTTAAGCTCAAGATTGATTGACAGACCGATAAGGCCGCTCTTCCCAGAAAATTTTAAAAACGAAACACAAGTAATAGCATTTGTTTTTTCGCATGATGGAGAAAATGATGCTGACGTTCTTGCGGCTGTCGGAGCTTCGGCTGCTTTAACAATTTCAGATATTCCGTTTGATGGACCAGCCGCAGAAGTTAGAGTTGGTAGAATAAATGGTCAGTTTGTTATTAATCCTACCATTCAGCAATTAAAAGAAAGCGATGTTGAATTAGTAGTTGCCGGAACTTCAGATTCAATCATGATGGTTGAAGGTGAATCGAAAGAAATTAATGAAAGCGAATTACTTGAAGCTCTTAAATTTGCTCATGAAGAAATTAAGAAAATTATTCAGCTTCAAATTGATCTTCGCAACGAAGCCGGCAAGAAAAAACGAGATGCTAAAGTAGTTGAAGTAGATGAAACACTAAAAAAAGATATTTACGATTTAGCGCTTGAAAAATTTAAGGTAATCGTTTATTCGGTTCTTGCCAAAGAAGAACGCAGTGCAAAAAATAAAGAGCTAGTTGAATTCGTTAAAACTTCACTTGCAGAAAAATATCCCGAAAAAGAAAAAGCAATCGGCGAAATTCTTCACGATCTTGAAAAAGAATTAATGAGAACCAGAATTCTAACTGAAGGAATTCGTTTGGACGGAAGAAACACAAAACAAATTCGTCCAATTACTATTGAACTTGGACTTCTTCCAAGGACTCATGGTTCAGCATTATTTACTCGTGGAGAAACTCAAAGCTTAACAACAGTTACTCTCGGCACCAAAAACGATGAGCAAATTATTGATGGGCTTGTTGACGAATATACCAAAAAGTTTATGCTTCATTACAACTTCCCGCCTTTTAGTGTTGGCGAAGTTGGAAGAATGTCCGGTGTCGGCAGAAGAGAAATTGGTCATGGCAATCTAGCTGAAAGAGCGTTAAAAATTTTAATGCCGGCAGAAGAAGTTTTCCCTTATACTGTTCGAGTTAATTCCGATATTCTTGAATCCAACGGCTCATCTTCAATGGCTACGGTTTGTGCCGGTTCGCTTGGATTAATGGATGCAGGCGTACCTTTGAAAAAACCTTGCGCAGGTATTGCAATGGGTTTAGTCAAGGAAGGAAACCAATACGCAATTCTTTCTGACATTCTTGGTAACGAAGATCATTTAGGTGATATGGATTTTAAAGTTACCGGAACAGTTGATGGGATTACTGCTTTCCAAATGGATATTAAAATTAAAGGAATATCCTTTGAGATTATGGAAAATGCTCTTGCCCAAGCAAAAGAAGGCCGCTTGCATATTCTTGGAATTATGGGTGAAGCTATTCAAAACCCACGCGAATCTTTGTCGCCATTAGCGCCAAGATTAATTACAATGAAAGTCGATCAAGATCAAATTGGATTAATTATCGGCCCCGGCGGAAAAACTATTCAAGGCATGCAAAGATTATTTGGCGTTGATATAAATATTGATGACGATGGAACGATAAACATCGCTTCACCAAATAAAGAAAATGCAACAAAGTGTAAAGAATATATTAGAAAAATGACCGCAACTCCGGAAGTCGGCGAAGTTTACGATGGAATAATTACAAAAATTATGGACTTCGGCGCTTTTGTTGAAATTCTTCCTGGCAAAGAAGGTTTGCTTCATATTTCGCAGATCGACAACAAACGCGTTAATAAAGTGACTGATTATTTCAAAGAAGGAGATAAGGTTACCGTTAAGTTAATTAAAATTGAAAACGGTAAATTTTCTTTAAGCCGCAAAGAATTACTTAAAGAAAACGGTCGAGATACACAAATTGTTGAAGAAAAATAAATTAGTTTTTTTTCGTTATAAAATTTTTTGTTTTTACTTCTCTTCCTTTCTTTTAAAAAAGTTAGGAAGAGAAAATGGTAACAAAATTTTAATTGCCAGTCGATTTAAAAAAAAGAAAGGTAAATTTTTCAAAGGTTTACTGATTTTTTAGTATTAAAAATTAAAGTTCAACTGTGGAAGAAAAAAGATTAAATATTTTTGCGCTTTTGTATTTGTTGATCTTTATTAAGATCAACAGCGAAGAAAACGTAGAAGAGATTGAGGAAAATCTACAATCATTTTCTATCTACAGTCCGGGCTTACGGATTGTTTTTGCCGCCTTCAATTTGGGACAGGCAGAATTAAACACCTTCAAAGTTTTTATTATGAAATATAATATTTCATTAAATGAGTTTGTTTTATATGATAAAAGAAATTATAATCAATTCCTCTACTACGCAAACACGTGTAGCCATCACGGAAGATGGAAATTTAGTCGACTTCTTTGTCGATTATCCTGAAAACCGACGAATGGTCGGTGACATATATTTAGGGAAAGTTGCAAGAGTTTTACCTGGCATTAAAGCTGCATTTATAGACATCGGAATGAAGCACGATGCCTTCCTTCACTTCTCAGACATTGGCGCCCGCACACAACAATTCCAGGATATGCTTGGTGAGGACGATAGTGATGTTGATGAAGAAGATGAAGATGATCCACAATTAAAAGAGAACCATCAAAACAAGCCTGCAAAAGAAGCCGTTAGTGTAGCACATGATATTCCTACAATACCTAAGCTTCACAAAGGACAGGACATTTTAATTCAAATTACTAAAGAGCCGGTTAACAATAAAGGTGTTCGTGTAACTTCTTCAGTCTCCTTGGCAGGAAGATTTTGTGTGTTACTGCCATTTGATAATAAAGTTGGTGTAAGTAAAAAAATCTCCGACTTCCGTGAAAGAAAACGCCTGAGACATATTGCGAGAAGTATTCTTCCTCAAAAATTTGGGCTTATAATCCGCACAGTTGCCAGGAATCAACCAGAAGAAGCGCTGCGGGACGACTTGCGCAATCTTCTAAAAACTTGGGAAGAAATTCAGGCAACTATAAAAACAGAAAAACCGCCGGCACTCATTTATCAAGATCTTAATACAACGTCAAGCGTAATTAGAGATCTGTTTACGCAGGATGTATCAAAAGTTTTTATTGATTCGAAGAAACTTTACAAACAAATAAAAAATTATGTGCAGCTTGTTCAACCGAGTTTGATTGATAAAATCGAGTCGTTCAAATCAACAAACTCAATTTTTGATGCATTCAAAATTGAAGAACAAATTAAAACTTTAATGGGAAGAAAAGTTCCACTTCCCAGCGGCGGTTATTTGATAATCGAGCACACCGAGGCAATGGTTGTCATCGACGTTAACAGCGGAAGATATGCGAAAAGTAAAGAGCAGGAATTAAACTCATTAAAAACTGATCTAGAAGCCGCAAGAGAAGTAGCACGTCAGCTTAGATTGCGTGATATCGGCGGAATAATAGTTATTGATTTTATTGATCTTGAGGATGAAAAAAACCGCAAAAAGATTTATGACGAATTAAGAAAAGAATTCCGAAGAGACCGTGCAAAAGTTTCGATTCTTCCAATGTCTGATTTTGGATTGGTTCAAATTACACGCCAAAGAATTAGACAAAATATTATGCAGGCAATGAAGGAAGTTTGTCCTTACTGCCTTGGAACAGGAATGTTAACCAAACATTCTCATTTAGTTTACGATCTTGAAGAATGGATAAAGAAATTTAAAAGACATTCAAAAGAAAAATCTCTCATTATCCGATGTCATCCGACTTTCGCTTCAAAATTACGAGTTGGAAAATTAAAAATGTTTTTTAAATTCCGGTTTAAATATGGAGTTCGATTAAGAATTGAAGAAGATGAAAAAATGCCGATAGGACAGGTAAAATTCTTTTCAAAGAAAACTCAAAAAGAACTTACTGAAGAATTAGGAAATGTTTAAATTAATTTTGAATCATAAAATATATTCTATCAATCATAAATAAGGGAAATAGATGAAATTTTTTATAGATACCGCCAACATCAACGAGATTAAAGAAGCCGCTGCTCTCGGAATACTTGATGGAGTTACTACAAATCCGTCGCTTGTTTCAAAAGAAGGAAAAGATTTCAGAAAACTTCTTGATGAAATTCTTGCACTAGTCGATGGCCCTGTCAGCGCAGAAGTTATTTCAACTGATTACAACGGAATAATGAAAGAAGCAGTTGAATATTCTAAAATTCATAAAAATATTGTAGTAAAAGTTCCGCTCATCAAAGAAGGATTAAAAGCTGTAAAATCTTTAAGCGACGAAGGAATAAAAACTAATGTAACTCTTTGCTTTTCTCCCTCACAAGCATTACTTGCGGCAAAGGCAGGCGCAACTTATATTAGTCCGTTTGTCGGCAGGCTTGATGATATAAGCACATCAGGTATGGATTTAATTTCTCAAATAGTTCAAATCTATAAAAACTACAATTACACAACTCAAGTATTGGTTGCAAGTATTCGCCATCCGCTTCATCTTGTTGAAGCAGCTTTGATCGGAGCTGATGTTTGTACAATGCCGTTCGAAGTAATTAATAAATTATTCAATCATCCTTTAACAGATATTGGTCTGGAAAAATTTTTGAAAGATTGGAATAAGTTGAATCCCAAATGAAAAAGACAACACTATACAACATTCATGAAAAATTAGGCGCAAAGATTGTAGAGTTTGCCGGCTTTCTTATGCCGGTACAATATTCTTCAATAATTGCAGAACACAAAGCCGTGCGAAATTCCGTCGGCGTTTTCGATGTTTCTCACATGGGTGAAGTTTTTGTTACCGGTGAGAAGGCTTTAGATTTCGTTCAACATATAACGATCAACGATGCTTCAAAACTAATTCCGGGAAGAGTGCAGTATTCAGCAATGTGTTATCCGGATGGCGGTATTGTTGATGATCTTCTGGTTTATAAAATTTCTGACACTCAATTTATGCTGGTTATAAACGCATCCAATACTGAAAAAGATTTTAACTGGATGCTTCAGAATAATAAGTTTGTAGTTAAGTTAGAAAATAAAAGCGATGAATATTCTCTTCTAGCTATTCAAGGTCCAAAGTCAAAAGATACATTGCAGAAAATTTGCGATAAAGAATTGGATCTTGAATATTACAATTTCTTCGAAGCTAAAATTGCCGGTTATGATATGATAGTTTCAAGAACAGGTTATACAGGCGAACTTGGATTTGAAATTTATTTTAAAGGCGATGATAAAATTGCTGAAGAAGTTTGGAACAAAATTTTTGAAGCAGGGAAAGAATTTGATATTCAACCAGTTGGGTTAGGCGCAAGAGATTCATTAAGACTTGAAATGGGATTTTGTCTTTACGGCAACGATATTGATCAAACTACAAATCCACTTGAAGCCGGGTTGGGATGGATAACAAAATTATCAAAAGAAAATTTCATCGGCAAAGATGCTTTGTTAAAAGTTAAATCGAACGGTTTAAAAAGAAAACTTATTTCACTCTCATCAGATGAAAAAGCTTTTCCGAGGCATGGTTATGATCTTACTGTTGACAGCAAAAAAATAGGTACAATAACCAGCGGCACTGTAAGTCCGGTGCTTGAAAAACCAATTGCTCTTGGTTATGTTGAATCTGAATACACAAATGGAAATTCTAAAATTAATTTTTTTATAAGAGGTAAGGAAATTCCGGCAAAAATTGTTAAACTTCCTTTTGTAAAAAAATAAAAAATGGCCTTTAATTTTATTTTATGAAAATAAACGTACACTTTACGCCGCTAAGCGTTGATGAATTATATTTTACCGGTAAAACTACAGTTGTAATTGATGTGCTGCGCGCTTCGACAACTATAATTACTGCACTGCAAAACGGAGCTAAGGAAATTATCCCGGTCGGCACTGTTGAGTTTGCTGTTAAGGTTTCCGGAGGAATGTTCGGCGGGCAAACACTTCTTGGCGGTGAGCGTAATACAAAAAAGATTGAAGGTTTTGCTCTTGGCAATTCTCCTTTTGAATATTCCGAAGATGTAGTCTCCGGCAAATCGGTAATCCTTTATACGACAAATGGAACCAAAGCAATTGTAAAAGCTAAGTTTTCCGCTGACCTTTTTATTTGCGCTCTCTTAAATGTTAATGCACTCGCAAATCATCTCGCTGTGTTGAATAAAGATTTTGAAATTGTATGTTCGGGAAGATCGAATAATTTCTCAATGGAAGATACTGTTTGCGCTGGAAAATTAATTTCAGAAATCGAAAAGCTAAATACCGATATTATTCTTTCTGACTCTGCCCGCGCAAGCCAGGCTTTGAATAAATCATTCGGCAAAAGTATTTTAAAAATGTTGAAAGAAAGCGAACACGGAAAAATATTGATAGAAAACGGCTTTACGGAAGATTTGAATTTTTGCAGCAAGTTGAACAATACAAATGCAATTCCTTATTTTACCGGAAATGTTTTGAAGCTGCTGCCGGAAAACATTATCGCTTCTACTGTTTCAGTCTCTAAAAGTACAGGAACAACGTAATTCTTTTTGGAATGACGAAAAAACAAAGAAGGCTGTGAAGAAGAAAACAAAAACAAGTAAACCTGCCAACGGAGAAAATCAAAAGCCAACAACCTCCGCGAAAAAGAAAAAAATTCTCGGCGTACTTCTCATTTTATTTTCTATCTTAATTTTACTGAGCATAATTTCATATTCACGTTTTGATGAAGCAAACCTACAAGCAAAAAATTTACTAAACCAGGCGGATGTTATAAGAAACTGGCTTGGAATTGTCGGCGCTTACACTGCATTGTTTTTTGTTAAATCAACAATCGGATTTTTCTCAGTAATATTCCCTGCAATTTTATTTATCTGGGGAATTTCTTTCTTCATAAAAATTAATTTCCGCAAATTGTTAAACATTTCTAATTTCCTTTTACTATCCGGATTAATTCTCTGTTCATTCTTCGGTGTTTTAGGAAAACACTATAATTTATTTTCTGACATTTATGAATTGTCTGGTTCTGTCGGAAATTATTTAGGTGAATTTTTCAGCAGACTTGTAGGCGGAATTGGAAGCTTGATTTTTCTTTTTGCTGCTTCGGTTATTCTTTTAGTTGTTGCATTTGATATTAAGATTGAAACGATTTTCCATTTCTTCCATGAACTATTTTCTTCTGCTGGAGACAATGAAGAAATTACTGCTGCAGAAGATAAAGTTGAAACAGAAAAAGAAAATCTTAAAAAGATCAAAGAGCTTGGCAAAGAGAAGAAAAAGAAAAAACTTTTTTCTAAAGATAAATCCGCAGCAGCAGAAAAATTAATGGAAGCCGAAGCCGAAGAACAAACACGAATCAGAATTATTCGCAAGGATGAAGCGCCCGCAAAGCAGGAAGTAAACGAAGTTCAAAATGAAGAGAACAAAAAAGTAGATTTAGGAAAAGTTAAAGAAATACCGGCAAAGGAAATAGATAGAGAGAAAGAAGCTGAACTTCCAAATCAATGGGATGAACAAATCAATTATAAAAGACCAGGATTGGATCTCCTTGACCAAGCCCCCGAAGAAAATTTCAAAGTTGCAGAAGAAGAATTGAAACGCAACGCTGAGCTTCTTAAAGAAAAACTAAAATTATTTGATATCGACATCCAAGATATTTCTGTTACACCGGGACCGGTTGTTACGCTTTACGAAATTGTTCCCGCTCCCGGCGTTAAGATAAGCCGCATTGTCGGGCTTGAACACGATATTGCACTTGCGCTTGCTGCAAGAGGAATAAGAATTATTGCGCCAATTCCGGGCAAGAGCGCAATTGGTGTTGAAATACCGAATGCGGAAGCTTCTTTAGTTAACGCCCGTTCGGTGCTGGGAAAAATTTCCGAATCAAAAGCCGAACTACCTGTCGCACTTGGTAAAACAATTAACGGCGATGTTTATGTAACTGATCTTTCTAAAATGCCGCATCTGCTTATTGCCGGTTCAACTGGTTCCGGTAAAAGCGTTGGAATCAATATGATAATTACAAGCTTGCTGTACTCTAAACATCCTTCCGAAGTAAAGCTGATAATGATTGATCCGAAAAAAATTGAGCTTTCATTCTACAACAAACTCCGCCGCCATTATCTTGCTGTTTCTCCTGACCTTGAAGAAGAAATAATTACTAATCCGCAGAATGCAGTAATTCTTCTTAAGTCGGTTGAATATGAAATGGAAAGACGTTACGATAAGCTTGCTAAAGCGGGTGTAAGAAATATTGTTGATTATAATCAGAAAGTTTTAGATCCAAAGAAAAGACCAAAAGATACTGATGAAATAAAACATCATCCGATCCCATATTTGGTTGTTATCATCGATGAGCTTGCGGATTTAATGATAACCGCAGGCAAAGAAGTCGAAGAACCGATCGCTCGTCTTGCTCAGCTTGCAAGGGCAGTTGGAATTCATTTGGTACTTGCAACACAGCGCCCTTCGGTAAATGTCATTACCGGAGTTATCAAAGCGAACTTCAGTGCGAGGGTTGCATATCAAGTTGCAACTAAAATTGATTCGCGTACAATCCTGGATATGAACGGTGCAGAACAATTGCTTGGACGAGGTGATATGCTTTTCCTTCCAACCGGTTCGCCGAAACCGATAAGAATTCAAAATGCTTTTATTTCCACAGAAGAAGTAGAAGAAATTACAAATTATATTTTCACTCAACCTGGATATTCAAAACCATATTTCCTTCCTTCGCTGTATGATAAGAAGAAAGAAACTTCCGCAGGATTTTTAGCTGACCTCGATCCAATGTTTGAAGATGCGGCGCGAGTTATTGTCAGGCATCAGCAAGGTTCTGTTTCACTTTTGCAAAGAAGATTGAAGCTTGGTTATTCAAGAGCAGCACGAATTGTTGACCAGCTAGAAGAAGCAGGAATTGTCGGACCGAATGACGGAAGTAAAGCTCGAACAGTTCTTGTTGAAAATGACGAACAGCTCGAAACAATTCTTAGAAATTTATAACAAGAAGATTAATAAATTTCAGATGACATCTTTTAAAAGATGTCATCTTTTTTTAAATACACTAATTACTTTTATAAACAGTTTCGCTTGCAAATGTAAGCGTATCAGTTGCAGTTATTATCAAAGCACTGCCCTGATAACTTGACGATGATGATGTCTTCGTCCCGGTGTAAATAAATCTATTGTTGGTAACTTTATCTGTTATTGTTACCCCAATGTTTGAATCAGAATAACTGCCGGCTGCGTTTCCATTAATTACAATCTTCAAATCATTTCCGGCTTGATGCTTTCCATAGGTTATTGATCCTGTCCCGCTTAGGATATCATTATTGCCGGTAAGATTCATTGAAACAATTAAGCTGTCGTAAGTTGTTCCGGTTGTTGTGAAAGAGCTAAGATTAAATGTACCGCTAAATGTGTCTGTAGAACTAACAGGGTTGTCTGAATTCGACTTGCAAGCAAAAGAAAACAAAGATAATGCAATAAGTAAACCGGTAAGAATTGACTTCATTTTTTACCTCCGAAGTTTTTTTGAGCATTTTTTAAATAGTTATAAAAAAAATATTACTGTTTAAAAATAAGTAAATAATTTTTAACTAAATCAGAATGTCGAAGTTAATTTTGAAAATTTAACATGCTTCAATTTTCGATTTAAAAAGAACCCGGGAATAAAATTAGTACTGAGATTTATAACACAGAGCAAATTGTTTTTCAATATTCACAAAGCTATTTCAAAAATCATATCTTAATTTTAATTTATAAAAATTTATAGACTCAATTCTTCATCAGTTAAACTTTTAATTATATGAAATTGAAAAGCAAACCTTCTTTGCCGGAAGATGAATTTAAAGATCTTGGATTCGGGACGAAAATATCGGCACAGTCAAAAAGACTTATAAATAAAGACGGCTCATTCAATGTTGAAAGACGCGGGCTTCCGTTTCTTGAATCATTAAGCTTTTACCATTGGCTTCTTGAAATGTCGTGGTTAAAGTTTAACGGTGTTGTACTGCTTGCTTATGTTGTAATCAATTTGATTTTTGCTTCACTGTATATGCTTATCGGAGTTGAGCATCTCGGAGGCATTACCGGAACAACATTATTGGAAAAATTTCTCGATGCATTCTTTTTCAGCGGACAAACAATAACAACTGTCGGCTACGGCGTAATTCATCCGATTGGATTTTGGGCAAGCTTTATTTCATTGATCGAATCAATGGCGGGGCTTTTAGGATTTGCGCTTGCTACAGGACTTCTTTACGGAAGATTCTCAAGACCGAATGCAAAATTATTTTATAGCAAGAATGCAATTATAGCGCCTTACCACGGTATGACCGCTTTCGAATTTAAAATTGCTAATGCCAGAAAGAATCAATTAATTGAAGTTGAAGCACAAGTTATGCTTACAATGAAAGAATCTTCCAACGGAAAAGCTTTGCGGAAATATTATCCCTTAACGCTGGAAAGAAACCGTGTAAATTTTTTACCGCTTACATGGACTATTGTGCATCCAATTGATGAAGACAGTCCATTAAAAGATTTAACACCTGATGATCTTAAAGAAGCAAAAGCAGAATTTCTAATTTTAATAAAAGCATACGACGAAACTTTTTCACAGTCAGTTCATTCAAGAACATCTTATACGATAGAAGAAATAACAT
This sequence comes from Bacteroidota bacterium, assembly GCA_023475265.1. GTDB lineage: Bacteria > Bacteroidota > Ignavibacteria > Ignavibacteriales > Ignavibacteriaceae > FEN-1297. The sequence goes on along the minus strand of JAMCWE010000011.1, from coordinate 9,542 downwards.
GGAACGCGCGATTCTCTAATATTTACAACGAGTCTGAAAAAGGAATTACTATAGTGGAAATGAGCAAGTTTAATGAGATAGAAAAAGTTCAAGTTCAAGGTAAGTTCAAGATCAAGTTTAAGATTTCTTTGGGACAATTTACCTCTCTGCGTTTCTCCGTGAAACAAAAAATTCTTACACGGAGAATTAAAATTTCTTTTTGATTTAGAAAATATTTTTTTATAATTTGGATTAGGGAAAGGGAGCTCTTTCCTTTCATTTTTAAAATTGCTCTTAGATTAATATTTGACCGGGGATAGTTATTATTTTAAGTAAAGAATTAAATAGGATCGGTTTACTAATAGATGCTTACCGAAGCTTCTTCTCTTTTACTGCACGCCACTTGATCACCGGGACGGCTAATAAGTATATATAACTTTGGGATTAGCTGCACCGCTGAAAATATTATTTGCGGTTAATCCTAAAAAAAGCTGTCCAATATTTTCCGTTACGTTCTAAATTCTTTTATACTTGAAAAGTCTTTTCTAAAGAGGCGAAAGAATTTAAAATAACGCGATGCCAAATTGAATTTATGAAACCCTATTTACCGGTAGGAAGACGTAATTCTATTTTCTGAAATGCCAAAAAAAAAATTTGAAATCCCGGATAAAAAAAAGAAATGCGAGGTTTCAAAATAGAAATGCCGGGTTTTTTATTGAAATGAGAGATTTTAATTAGAAATGCCGGATTTAAGAATAGAAATGCGAGATTAAAAAAAGAAATACCGGGTTTAATAAAGAAACGGCAGAATTTAACGTGGAAATGCCGGATATTTTTTCGAAAAATGAGATTTATTAACGGAAAGCCTTTTTTTAATCAAAAAACGCAACTTTGAGGTTTTCAGAATGAAAAAATAAATTAAAAAACCAGAAATTTTTTACAAACTTGTTGGAAAGCGAGATACAATGACAAACAGTCAATTTAATGATTATGAAATGGAAAAAACTGTTTATGCAATGCTTCAAAGCGAACCTACAGTTACAGCAGAATTTGAAGCATTCGGCGAGTTTATTCCTTTATTTGGGGCTTCTATTGCAGAAGTAAAAAGGCTTAACATGGAATACGAAAAAGCAACCAAGGGATTAACGAAGGCAAAGCATGATGCCCTTGAAGCAGTCTTTAACGGTATTCATCCTGTAAAAGCGGCGTTGTTTTCAATTTCGCACAAGCTTTCAGATGAAAAGCTTAAAGCATTGGTTTCCATGACTGACAGTAAATTAAAAAAATTAAGGGAAGAAAAGTTTATAGAAGGTGCGGGGGTAATACTGCAAGCAGGTTATGACAATATAACACCGCTTGGAAAATATAAAATAACGACTGAAAAGTTAGACGGGATAAAAGCCAACTTAGATTTGCTGCATGGAAAGGAAGACGAGCAGAGTACGGGCTTTACAAACCGCAATTCATTATGGATGTCGTTAAATAAGGAACTGGAAAAGACACATGAAATTTTAACAATCCATCTTGATGCAATAGCTGAGTGTACGCATGACGATCATGTGGATTTTTATAATAAATATAAAGCAGCACGAGTGGTAAAGAATCTCGGCGGAAATCATAACGGCGGGGAAGATGAAACTCCCCCGGCGGCGCCGGAACCTCCGAAATGATGGAAGATGTTTGATGGAAGATGTAAGACTGCAGGCTGGAAGTGGAAAAAAGAAAATGCAAGCGGCAGTGTTAATGTGTTATGAAAGTTAGTATGAGTTACCCTGTGGTGGAGAAGAAAATTCCATCGCAGGGTGCATTTATAAGCTAAGAGAAAAAAATAAGCAAATTAAATTTATTTCTGTTTTTGGTTTAGGAATTAATTAAGTTATGTCTGCTTGTGTAACGCCACTATGCAAAATGATGACAGGGAATGTGAATTGGGCGAGCTGCGATGAGAACAAACCGAAGAGAAATATTTTTTTCAGGATGATAGATAAGCAGAGGATATTTTTAAATGTTATGAAATTTAATTGTTTTTTTAAGAAACCGGAATATAGATATGCAGGCACATGCATATCTATAATCCAAAGACACTAATCACTTGCAGTATAAGTAATAGTTAGGCATTCAAGTTATTCGAGGTAATAGATATGCAAAAATTAGATTTTACGAAGGCAGTTGATGTTGTTAGAGATAAACTTAAGACAGATTCATTGTTAAAAATATTTAATGAATCTCTAAAAACAAATGTTGCCAATTATGACGGGAGAAATCTAACTTCTTTGATAATGGAATCAAAAAGTAATTTTGATAGGATTATTGAAGAATCTGATGCAAATAAAATAATTGAAACTTTGGGAGGTACGCCACTATATGAATCAAAATACATTTCCGACCTTCTTAACAATTTTTTAAGCAAAAGAGACACCTACGGTATTTATTATAATAAAATAGTATATGATTTTTATTGCTTTCATCAAGCTTTAGATAAAATATACTTTGCATCGCAAAAATTATTTTTTGAAGAAAAAGAAAACAATTATAATGATAACTATGAAGACGGAATTATTATTTTTGAATTATTTTCGGATAGTAATCTTAATATAAACTTATATTCAAAGATTTTTAATCTTTTGGATGAATTAATGACTGCCATTAGCAAAGGACACAACCCCCAAACACCATGTGAACCAGCTATAATTACCCTTTTAGATAGTGGAAGCAATACTAATATCGGTATAAAGACTACAGCCGAAGTAGCAAAATCATTGTTTCTTGCTTTTAAGGAAATATGGGATTGGTTGATAAACAAAAAACATTATAAAAGTAGAATAGAGAATCAATCTTTACTTGAGAATCTTGATGTGTTGGAAAAGATTAAAGAATACGAACAAAAAAGTGTTATTAATAGTGATGAAGCGAAAACATTGGTACATACAATCAAGACAAGAATAAATGATTTACTTGATTTGAATCTTGTTCCTAAAGTGGTTGCAGAACAAGAAATCGAGATTTCAAAAACAGATTTATTGCTCGAGTATAAAGAGTTAAAACAACTGAAGGCAAAAAATAATGATTGAAATGCCTAACCTCTTTAATAAGTAAAAAGTCAAGTCGGAGATAAAGAATAATATTCACCGGCTCGAAGCAGACCGCCGCAGTGTGGGGCAAGAAGGAACAATAGTTAATTTTTAATTAACTATAAGTAAGATAGAAATCGTTAGCTGGTTAAATATTCATAGAAATATTGAAGTTAAAAAATGATTACTCAGAAAGAATTCAAAAAAAAATATTTGAAGGCATTACTTGATAATAATGCCGCCCTTTTTGCGGGAGCTGGTTTGTCTGTAGAAAGTGGTATGGTGAATTGGAAAGAACTTCTAAAAGAAATTGCTGAGGATATTGGTTTAGATATAAAAAAAGAAACTGATTTAGTTGCAGTTGCACAATATCATAAAAATGAAAGGATAGGTAGGGCGACTATAAATCAAGAAATAATAGAACATTTTACAGAAGACATTAAACTGAATAACAAACACCTATTACTCACTCGATTGCCTATTAAATGGTATTGGACTACAAACTACGACCAACTAATAGAAGAAGCTTTAATAAACGCGAACAAGAAAATTGATGTTAAAATTACACAAGAAAATTTAGCAACGAATAAACCTAAAACAGATGTAATTGTATATAAAATGCACGGCGACGTTAATCATCCAAGTTCTGCAGTAGTTACAAAAGATGACTATGAATCATATAATTTAAAACGTCAACTATTTACTACAACGTTACAAGGAGATTTAATTTCTAAAACGTTTTTGTTTATTGGCTTTAGCTTTGAGGACCCAAACCTTGAATATATTTTAAGTAGAATAAGAATTTTATTAGGTGAAAATACCCGAGAACATTTTGCTTTTTTCAAAAGGGTTAATAGAAAAGATTTTGATAAACTTCAAGATTTTAAGTATGCTCAAGTTAAACAAGAATTAAGGATTAAAGATTTAAAAAGATATTCAATCTTTTCTGTATTAGTCGATAGTTATGATGAAATTGATGAAATACTCGCTGATATTGAAAAACTCTACTACTTAAATAAAGTATTTATATCTGGAAGTGCGGAAAGTTATGAGGATTGGGATTACAAAAATGCCATTGAACTTATGCATAAGTTATCCGAACAATTAATCAAGAGCGAATTTAAAATAGTTACTGGTTTTGGACTAGGCGTTGGAAGCATTGTTATAAATGGTGCCTTATCAGAAATTTATAAATCTAAATTTGGTAATTCTGCTGATTACTTGGAATTGAAACCATTTCCTCAAATATCGAGCGGAGGAATAAAACTTTCAGAACTGTGGGAATCATATCGTCAAGAAATGATATCTAAATGTGGAATTGCAATTTTCTTATTTGGTAATAAAAAAGGAGAAGATGAGAAAATAATTGATGCTAACGGTGTATATCGCGAATATGAAATTGCAAAAGACAAAGATCTAATTATTATTCCTATCGGTTCGACTGGATTTGCAGCTCAAAAAATATTTGATGAAATTAAAAGAGATATAAAAAAGTATCCATACTTAAAAAAATATTTAAAGGTCTTACAAAACTCAAAAAACACCAAAGAAATTATTGGATCAATTGTCCAAATAATTACTTCAGAGACAAAAGAATATCTTAATTAATTTAGGAGGTTACAATGGCACGAAGAGTATTTTTTAGTTTTCATTATCAAAGAGATATTTGGCGTGTAAATCAAATTCGGAGTATTCCAAATATTACTGGTTGTTCGGCGGCTGGTTTCCAAGATGCATCTCTTTGGGAAGAAGCAAAGAAGAAGGGTGATAATTCTATAAAGAAATTGATTGACAAGGGTCTCGAAAATACAAGTGTAACAGTTGTATGTATTGGAGAAAAAACTGCTGGAAGAAAATTCATCAATTATGAAATAGAAGAATCCATAAAGAGAGGGAATGGAATTGTTGGTATTCAGATACATCATTTAAAGGACAAAGATGGAACAATCGATTCTGCTGGTGATACACCCTATAAACTAACTGCGAATAATTATAAAGTTTATAAATATGTCGACCACGAAACACTTAGTAAAAGAATCGAAGAAGCAGCTACGAATGCCGGTAAATAAGAAAATCAGCTAACATTACTTTGATAGATACCATTATAAAAAGTAGATCTAATAGAAAGAGAGGAAAATAGTGGCACGAAAAACATTTATTTCATACAAGTACAGCGAAGCGCAAGACCTTCGCGACACAATTCTTGAAACTTTGGGCGACGATGCAGCTTATTATCAGGGGGAAACAAGTGATTCCCCTGACCTAACTGATACTTCAACAGAAAACATCAAAAAAAATTTAACCGATATGATGTATAATACATCAGTTACAATTGTTATCATTTCTCCCCACATCAAACAAAGCAAATGGATTGATTGGGAAATCGAATACTGTTTAAAAGAAATAACCCGGAAAGAAAGATCGTCAAAGACGAACGGTATTGTTGGAGTAATTCAAAAAGTAAATAAGGGTTATGGATGGTTCAAATCTACTAATAAGCAAACTGATGGATGTTCATATTCATCCTATTACGAAAAGTTAGTTTATGATATCATTAGTAAGAACAGATACAATCAGAATCCCAAAGTATTTTCTTGCAATAATTGCAAAACTGTTAATACCTTGACAGGTTCCTATATATCTTATGTTGAAGAAGAAAAATTTCTAAAAGAGTATGAGGAATTTATTGAGAATGCATACGAAAAAAGCGAAAATGTGGACGGTTACAAGTTAACAAAACAGAAATAAATGCTTATGGAATAAATCTAATGAATGTGTCCTAACATCTTTAATCCATCAAAGCGGGACAGATAAGTTAAAAGTCAAGTCGGAGAAAAAGAATAATATTCACCGGCTCGATGCAGCCTGTCGAAGGCGGTAGAGTACATAATTGTTCTCCTAAAATATGATTGGTTTGGTAACTGCCTGTGTCGGGCAGACAAAAATTACTCTTGAAAGCAGGCCGCCGCAATGCGGGGTAAAAAGGCACAATAGTTAATTTTTAATTAATTATTGTGTAAGATAGAAATCGTTAGGCTTTTATAGAGATTTGTGGTTTTCAAAATATTTTAGGATATTTTTGTTATTCTTAATAAGAAGTTTTAATGATGAATAGAAATATTAAAAAACAAATAAAAGTTTTTTTCAGAAGTAAACCCGTTTTGCGTGCATATTTATTCGGCTCAGAAGCAAGGAACGAATCTGAAATAAATAGTGACATTGATATTTTGGTTGAATTAGATTATTCGAAACCAATTGGTTTAGAGTTTGTTAAGATGCAACTCGAGCTTGAAGAAATACTAAATAAAAAAGTAGACTTACTTTCAAGCAAAGGAGTTTCGAAATATATCCAGCCATATATAAACCAAGATAAAATATTAATTTATGAAAAGTGAACTTGGGGATAGAGCAAGACTTCAACATATCGCTGAAGCTATTAAAGAAATTGAGAATTATATTTCAAATAGCTCCTATGAAGATTTTCAATCCAATTCAATGATGCAGTTTGCTACTGTAAAACAATTAGAAATAATTGGCGAAGCATCAAATCAACTTACCGAACATTTTAGGAAATTATATAAAGAAGTCAAGTGGCGAGAAATAGTTGGCTTGAGAAATATATTAATTCACGAATACTTTGGAATAGATACAAAAATAGTTTGGGATATTTTACAAGTAGATTTACCAAAACTTAAAGTTCAAGTAGAAGAAATTATCAAACAAATATAAAACAAGGACTAACCTCTTTAATAAGTAAAGAGTCCCCGCAGTGCGGGGCAGGCAATAGGATAATCCGCCAAAGGACGGACAGGTATTATCCCAAGACAAAATGTTTTGTAAAAAATAGTTCTTAAAAAATAAATATAGCCGCGTCTTTTCCGCCCGGCTTGCCGTGGCGAGACGGGTAAGGCGCGGGAAAGAAGAAGTAAAACAGCAAAGGCTTCAGCCGCATAGAAAATGAGGCTAAAGCCGGAGGAATGGTTTTGGTATTTTACCCACGGCGTAAACGCCACGGCAATAGTAATAAATATTCCTTAGCCGGGTAAATACAGATAATAGTTTTGCCGTTTATAAAGTGCCTTTTAGCTTCGAGGGATTTAGAGTTCATAATAATACTCCTAAATATTTTTGGTTTGGTTAAACAAAAATTACTCATGAAAGCAGGCCGCCGCAATGCGGGGTAAAAAGGCACAATATTTAATTTTTAATTAACTATAAGTAAGATAGAAATCGTTAGCCACCAAAAGTAGTGAGTTTATATTATTGTTAATGTTCACAAATATGTTCACCTTATGATGTAAAAGAAATAATATTTTATAAGACATCAAGCGGGCATTCACCAGTTGCAGAATTTATTGATTCTCTGAATGTAAAGGAATCAAAAAAGGTAACTTGGACATTAAGATTAGTCAGAGATTTAGAAAGGGTTCCCGAAGAATACTTGAAAAAATTAAAAAACTCTGATGATATTTGGGAAATTAGAGTTCAATTTGGAAACAATATTTTTAGATTTCTTGGTTTCTATGAATCAAATAAAATAATCTTTACAAATGCATTTTCAAAGAAGACTCAGAAGACACCGGGAAAAGAAATCGAATTAGCGAAACAAAGGAAAAAAGAATATTACGAGAGGAAAAAATGATGGATGATTTAGAAATATATATATCAAAACGTAAAGCAAAGGATAAAAAATTTGCAAAAGGATTTGAAGAAGGATATGAGAACTTCAAAATTGGAGTACTACTAAAGCAGGCAAGAGAAGAAGCCGGAGTTACACAAGAAGAATTAGCCAAAAAGTTAAGGACAAAAAAATCAGCAATATCGAGAATAGAAAATCATTCAGAGGATATGCGTCTTTCAACTTTAAAACAATATTTGGAAGCAGTAGGGAAAAAACTTAGTCTTAGAATATTATAAAATCCAATGCGTGGGCTAACCCGTGGCTTAAGGGCGGCAACGTAATCGTATTCGGCATTTTATAGATTTTGGAGTTTATCGCTCCGTATCAGCAGTGTTGTCCAAGGTAGTCGTGCTATTCAGGGGGTGGGATAAGTGTCTTGCACATAGCAGAACTATCAATAAACAATTATACATAAGCAAATGCAAAGTTATCCCAAAATTTATCCCACCCCCTAAAAGTTTTTTGTAATTATAAAAATTGTTTAACAAGTTCGGTATTGTAGTTTGGGGCTGCGCCTTAGCCACACGCCTACGCAAAGCTTCGGCTTGCAGGCAAGGGGAAGGAGTTGACAGTGATACGTAACTTGCAAAGGAAACATTAACCGTAATGTTATGACGAAATAACTAATGCAAACCTCACTGCGAGTAATAGTAACAAGGTAGGAATATTAAATAATGTTTCTGCTCAATGCGGAAACGAGTATCATTGAGGAGCCCGGTGCGGTAATACTGCACGCCGGGATCTGTGTGGGGGATGTCTGGTAACAGGCATTCCTACCATAACTATTGCTAATTGGTTAGAGAAGTGATTTATAGTTTCTAGCTCCGTGTAGGATTCTATGAATAAAAATTGTTCTTTCTTCTATTGTATAGAAAATAAGATAATTTTGGACTATCAAATATCTGTAACCTAAATTCCTTAGTTCTTCTTCTCTTGGAATTCTACCGAGATTTGGATTTTTTGATAATGATTCTAAGTTTTTTTCAATTTTGTTTGCAATTGCATCTGCTGCAGTTGGATTGTCTGCTGCAATGAATGATATAATTTCTGCAAAATCTTCTTCCGCAATACTAAGCAGTCGAACTTGATATTTATCTATTGGCATTAATTGTTTCTCTAATATTGGACATTACTTGTTTCAGAGTTTTTCCTTTGTCACCCTCGGATTTTTGTTTTTGCGCAACAGCCAATTTGCTAAGTAAATCAAGTTTTAATTGAATATTGGAATAATGAGCCATAGACATTACTACTAAATCACCTTCTCCGTTTTTTGTAATAAATATTGGCTCATTAGAATTATTAGCAAGCTCTGAAATTTCATTAGATTTATTTCTTAAATCAGAAATCGGTTTTATAATTGGCATTTTATTTTCCTTTTTAATTTATATCGAAATTATATCATTATTCTGATATATGCAATACAATAATTAAAAGCGCCATATAACAAGCCAATCAAGCGGACGCCGTTTTCGCATTCGACATTTTAGTAATTATAGACATTTTTCTTCCGTGTAATGTTGATTTAAAAAGTAGTTCTGTTAAATAAATGTTTTAAAATTTTTGGCAGTCTTATTTTAAGTGGCATTCCTTTTCTGGGGCGCCGCTTATCGGCCACGCCGTTAGTGCGTCAAGCGAAGCTTGATGCTTCTTATAGAGTGAAAGTCTTTATTGGGTAAGTATTAGCAGTACACCCATACCGAGTGTTGCATGTATGGAGGAGTTCATTATGAACGAACGAAATACATGAAGCGTACACAGGGAATTATATAGGCTGTAAGGAAGACCGTAGTTCCTGAAACCAATTTAGCCTC
>JAMCWE010000019.1 GCA_023475265.1 Bacteroidota bacterium | reverse complement strand
TCACGGTTTGAGCATTAATCGTTATACCGATACCTACATACAATATTAATTTTAATAACCGTTTCGTAAATCCTCCGATATCATTTGATACTATTTACTAAGCCGACATTTGTCGTTATTTCATCAAAATCATCTTCTTCGTCTCCTTATATTCTGATCCCGATTTTTCGGGAGAAGAATCCATTATTCTGAGCGTGTAAAAATATACACCAGATGATAATTGTAAGTTGTTAGTTGAAAGTTGAGACGCATAACTGCCGGCTTGTTTATATTCATCAATAAGTGTTACGACTTCTCTACCTAAGAGATCGAAAACTTTTAAGGTAACATATCCGGCTTCCGGCAACTGATAACTAATAACCGTAGTAGGATTAAATGGATTGGGATAATTTTGATAAAGCTTAAAATTGCTGGGAAAATATTTATCGTTTCTAATGTCTGTTCCTACATTCATAGGCGTTTCGCAGCGTCTTAATTGAAATTGTCTTTTTAAAGATGGTTTTTCGGTATCTATTTTTACAGCAGAATAATAAACCCAAACCTTGTCGTTTCCGATATATGGTTCTGGCTCAGAAATATTCAAAGTACTATCATAGTCACTCAATAACCACATTGTTTGTTGAGAACCATCAATCGTTGTCATCCAAATTTCTCCAGGTTGATTAAATGTTGTTTCAAACCAGCTGCCACCGTTGTTATTAATTTGAAATGTTGAATAAAGCTGATCGTTGAAAAAAAACGGTTCATGTGATTGATTAAATGAGGCAGTTTGTAAATTTTGTGTCTGCGGAACAATTATTTCATTCTGAATAAACATTGAGCCAAAAGATGTTCTTTTAAAAAAATAAGCAGTATCAGTAGCGTTAATACCGCTCATAAAATATTGCTCGTTTGTGATAGGATTTAAAACTGGATAGCCATCAATTTTATTTGAAAGGTCATTTGTTACCGGAATTGGGGGAGTCATCGGCGTATAGGCGTTAAATTCTTTGGCTTGGGCTTTATTATTAATGTCCTTGTATCCAAAAGTCAAATATTGGCTACCTTTAATCCATCTCGGAACTATCACATCCATTGGGATGATTGCTGGATAAATACTTGGCTGTTGTTCTATCAAATAATCATTTGCGGGGTTGTCCAAATCCAAAAGGCGTAATTGATAATTAGAATTCTGAGGTGTGTTAGATGAGAAACCATTTATACTATCATTAAGAATATAGCTTACAAATCGTTTGTTTACTCCTGGGAGTTGAGATGGATAAAACACTCTCCGCTTATTCGAAACTGGCATTGCAATGTCTGTAACTGTTGCGGCTGTTGGACTTGTTGGTCTAACAAGTTTTATTTGCCCAGCAAAAGTTGCTCCTACATAATATGGGCCTATGCTATCTACACCCCAATCGGCCGGACGAGCATATATATTGCTGTAGAATGGGCTAAAGCCTTTCCCATCGGAAGGTATTAAATCACCAGTATTTGGATCTATACCGCATTGCCAAACTCTGCCCGATACTCCATTTGTTGTGTCAATTTCTATCCAAATCATAAAATTTCCAATTGGAGACACTTCGGGATTTACATAATTGACAGAAATATCACCAATTCTTTTGTCTATCGGGACAAATGTTTGAGAAAAAACCAGACTTGTAATTGAAAAAAACGCTATTACAATTATTCTCATTTAATCACCTCTCATTTTACCAGGATCATTTTTTTTGTTTCCATAAAATCGCCAGCATTTAATTGGTAGAAATAAATGCTGCTCGGCAAATCCATTGCATTAAACAAAACAGAATGCTTGCCAGCTGTCATTTTACTATCCACCAATGTAGAAGCTTCTCTTCCGAGAATGTCGAAGACTTTCAATGTTACATATCCAGTTTTGGGTAGTGAAAAGTTGATTGTTGTGGAGGGATTAAATGGATTAGGATAGTTTTGGTTCAAACGAAAAGATTCTGGCGGGTTCGCCAGTTGGTCTTTTATGCCCGTTACCATATCCAACGTCTGGTGGATAAGCGGGACGATTTCTTCCCAGACCGGCACACTATTCTCAAGTTGGTCGAATGTCAGTAGAAAGGCACCATACTGGTAAGAAAAGTTAATCCAGGGAATTGCACCATATGCGCCTGGAACACTGATTTGACTTGCGTTTCTGTTTGTGTCTATCTTATCAAACCACCAAGTCAGCCCATAGCCGATCTCCGGCTTCTGCGGAGAAGATAAGAAAGGAAGGCCCTTGACGTGATCCTTCTGCATTTCAACAATAGCCGAGTCAGAGAGCACGCGCTTTGTGCCAAATGTTCCTCCGCACAAGTGCATTTGGAGGAGGTGGCTATAGTCATCGAGGGTTGTGGAAATACCGCCGCCGATTCTCGGGTTTTGCGTGTTGCCATAGGAGGTGTTCGGCATCTGCAACGGATCTACGATTATCTTTTTAAATAGAACTGCCCATGGTTCGCCAGTTATAACCTCAGCGATCCGTCCCATGATATGATAGGACACAGCCGGTGCATATTCAAATGCGGTTGTTGGCGGACGAATTGGAATAACGTCGTGTGCGATTTGATCTACTGCTTGCTCTAGCGTCAGTCCGTTATCCCTTCCAGGCAAAGGAATCGCGGGATGATTAGCGGGCAATCCGTGAGTTTGGGAGAGCAGTTGGCGTATTGTGATGTTGCCTTTGGCGTCTTCGAACTGTGGCAAGTATTTGGCGATGGGATCATCGAGCGCGATTAGGCCCTCATCGACCAGTGCCATCATCAACGTAGCTGATGCCAACTTTGTGGCTGAGGCTATCAGAAACGTCGAATTCACCGTGTTTGCACCAAAAGCTTCCTTGTAAAGTGTGCTGTCACAATTGACGATGATGAGTCCAACGCCGGGCAGTTCGCCATTGTCCACTGCCATCCTTAGCCGCGCACTCACGGCAGAGAAGTCATGAATACTACCAATTGTCTGTGCATTTAATGATACACAAACCAATATGATGACCGGTATTATTTTCTTCATTTTGTTCAAATGAAATTTTCCATACATAGTTTTCATTTCAATTGCCCAAATTAGACATTGGAATAATAACTGTAGTTTAAACTTTGTTCTGTTAAGGAATTGTTATTTCAACAGCATCATCTTCTTCGTCTCCTTATATTCTGATCCCGATTTATCGGGAGAAAAATCCATTATTCTGAGCGTGTAAAAATATACACCGGATGATAATTGTAAGTCGTTAGTTGAAAGTTGAGACGCATAACTGCCGGCTTGTTTATATTCATCAATAAGTGTTACGACTTCTCTACCTAAGAGATCGAAAACTTTTAAGGTAACATATCCGGCTTCCGGCAACTGATAACTAATAACCGTAGTAGGATTAAATGGATTGGGATAATTTTGATACAATGTAATTTGAGACGGGATTTCTTCAACACCATCGCGTATATCTGTTATATCGCTTATTTCGATGTATATCAATAGCCCATTGTAGTAATCGAGCGTTTTGGAATTTGTAAATTGAATAATTGTGGAATCACCAATATGATTTACAGTTGCAGCTATTGGGATCGATCCATTTGTACCGTAAGAATAAACCATTGCATACTTAATTTCACCCCAGTTGGAATGATTCAGAAATACTTCCTGAATAGTAACCTGATTTTGGGTCTGTGATCTTTCAGGAAAAGCAATAACAATTCCTTTATCTTTATTCTCGGAAAGAAAGCTGTGATACTCCAAATTACTTTCGCTGAATGATACCGCCGAATTAGGAACATTTGATAGTTTAACATTGCCAATCATTGAAAATAGTGTATCGTTAAATGTTTTTACGGAAGTATTTGAGTTACCAGTATTCCAAGCATAATAATTTGTTCTAGCATTTCTTGCTTCATATTGGTTGTTTATACTCCATTCTAAATATCTTGATGTAGCTATACTGCTTGCAAAACCGCCTTTGTTATCGGTAGCGGCTTTTATTCCCACTTCTTCTGTTGACCAAACTCCCCTAATTTTGCCGGTTCCTGTCCAACTTTTGTACCAGTTTATGTTATCTAACCAATCGGCGGTGTTGGCTGTCCCCATTGCATAATGAACAGTAATTATATGAATTAGTTCATAGACATATTTACCGGAAAGTGTGGGCGAGTTAACGCCAACTATTCGATAATTGAGAAGTGAATCAAGAAATTGCTGTGCATTATTATTATGAGCATTTGTAATTGAACCAAGACAAATATTAATCTTCCCCTTTTCGTTAAAAACTGTTTGGCTTGCAGAATCAATTGCTTCTACAGTTGGTGCTAAATAATTTTCAACATAATATGGTATAACAAATTTATCATAGTTATAACCGTTAATATCGGAACCGTTTTGCCAATAGCGAATCGTTCTGCTGTAAGCCGGACTCGAAATTTCGTTACCAATTTGCCAGTATACGCGCTTTTGACCGTTAGGTAATTCTGTCAATTTTATAGTTTGTTGGTAAACAATACTTTTCCAAAACTTGCCAGAGTCTGCCTCAATCATTTTCATCCATTCAACTACATCTGCTGTATCACGCGCAGATCCTAATCCGCCATCGAGCTGTAGAATATCAATAGTTGTATCTAAAGTACTTAACAATTGATAAGCATTGTTAAGCTTAATTGTATCCAGTTGATTTGTTGTTGTATCAATTATAAAACGACCGAATTGATCTTTAGCATATTCACGAACCCAGCCACCCCATTTAGGTATTTGTCCACCGTAATGCCAGCCGCAATACTGGGTCCAACTATCTGGCGAAACTGTTTGCGCGCTTAAATTACTAATGATTATTATGGAATATATTAATACGAATAGAATTCTTTCCTTTTTCATTTCCCATCCACAAAATTTTTTATGGTTATCCTATAATTATATTGCCAGAGAACCTAGTACATTTTTTTATTTTATTAGCATCATTTTTTTTGTTTTTCTATTCAATCCTACCATTAATTCATAATAATAAGTTCCGCTAGGTAAAGATGTTTTGTGTAATCTCTCATTAAATTTTACCTGGTAAGTTCCCGGTGCTTTATATTCATCAACAAGTGTTACAATTTCTTCACTTAGAGCATTATAAATTTTTAGTGTTACATACTCGGCTTGTAAGATTTGAAAACTAATTATTGTCTCTGGATTGAAAGGATTCGGATAATTTTGTAACAAGTAAAATTGAGCTGGAAAGATTATAGTGTTTTCACCCTCATTAATTACTGAGAGGGGGGTAGTTCCTTTGTCAATTGCATTGAGTATAGCTTCTCTGCCTTCCGGACTAAGTACAATTACATGGGAAGTGTTTGGTACAAACTCGATAATTTTTTCACTTGTTACATTTGTTGACCATGTTAGACCAATAGGTACGGAAGGACCATCACAATCATTAGCACCATAAATGAAATGTAAACGTGTATTAGGATAATGCAATAGTGCATCGGGATGGACAACGCTGTCAAACAACAAAGCTTCATGAGAAGGAGTATCGCTACATTGAAGGCAAACACCATGTTGCGGTGACAGCGCTATCGGGGGATTACAATTCATAGCTCCCAAAGGAATGATAGTATCTGCCATTGTTATCCACTCTTGCATCCTTGGTGATTGACAAGCGTAATCCAACCGCGCTACTGCTGGGCCCGAAGTTGGTACCGCCAAATCAAGAATATCTCCGCGATTCCAGCTTGTTAAAGCGTAGCCAATTTCAGCTGAGCCACCAGAATTCCCAGAAGCACAAAAAGCTCCAGTTTCATGTATATTATTAAAAACCCAAGTTAGTAATGTGGCGTAACGACAGGATTCGCGTTTTAACCCTCCTTCGCGAGTTGTCCAGCCGTTCGAACCTCTCCATGCACGATCCACAATCCTGAAACCTTTTTTGGTTAACTCCTGAAATAAAATT
The DNA here is from genome assembly GCA_023475265.1 of Bacteroidota bacterium. Classification (GTDB taxonomy): domain Bacteria; phylum Bacteroidota; class Ignavibacteria; order Ignavibacteriales; family Ignavibacteriaceae; genus FEN-1297. The sequence goes on along the minus strand of JAMCWE010000019.1, from coordinate 1,837 downwards.
TGTGCCTCAGAACGATCTCCATAGAAACTACTACCACTACTGCCACTGCCGAAAACCACTGTTCCGCGTTCAAGTACATTTTCATCTGGGGCAGTAATGTGCAATTCAACTTGGATTGGGGTCAAACCGGGACAATCAACTTCAAGGAGTTTACATATTGTATTAGGGAGTCCGCCAGATGCTTGTAAACATGTATCATTTAACACAACTACTGTACCTAACTCCCAAGCGGTTGTATCGTTGCAAGGAATCTGACTTAGCTGACTTGAGGTAGTATTCCAAATCCCTCCTTCAGTTGGAGGGGAATAGATTGGCTGTGCGTTTATTGATAGACAAATTAAAATGAAAATGAGTGTGATTTTCTTCATTCTGTCCATAGGAAAATTTTTGTGATTCATTATTGATCTACTCCTACTTGAATTAGACATAGAAACAAAAACTGTGGTTTAAATTTTGCTATGTTATGAAATTGTTATTTCAGCACGATGATCTCTTTTGTTTTAATAAATTCTGAATCACTATGTAATCGGGACGAAAAACACCTAATTTATAGCATATAAAAATGTACACGCTATGACCAAATACCAGTCATTGATAATGTCTCTTATCGTTAAATAAATGGATTCAGCTTCTTCTTTATTAATTTTTCCCTTAACAAAATAATCCAGCAAGATTTTTTCTTTGATATAGTTTTCAACTTTCTGCTTTACTTGCGTGGTTTCGTATTCCTCAAAGCCATCATTAAGGACCGGTGATAGAAGTAATTGTTCATTTACGTCATACATATTATTTATCTCAGCGCTAAAATATTTTTTAAATAATGATACAACATCGGTAAGCAGAACACTTCTACGATATTCACATTGACTAGTTAAGATTTGATGCAGTCGATTCAATAAATCATTGGTATCCGATCCATTATCATTCATACTAAATTCAGCAAGTATTTTTTCAAATGGGAATTCAGGTTTGTAAATTAATTCATCATTGCTGCCAGCAACTAAAGTCAATCCACTTAAATTTTTTACTATTGCAAATTTGTCTAAGCATCGTACAACATCTTTAACATTCCTAAGTATTTTTGAACCTATCGGGTCAGATTGGGAATACAGTTTAGATAATTGCGCATCGGTTACCTTAATCAAAAAACTTTTATACGCAAGAAATGCGTTTACAACTTCTATTTCCTTAATATTTTGGTTTAAGGAAGAAATGAATTTCTTAATAATGTGGAATTTGTTTTCTCCGTTTCTAGCAAATGCATCTGCTATACAATCATAAGATAAGTCGGTAATTGTTATGCCGTACCTTGTGATTAAGTTTAATACTTTAGAACGGTAATTGATAAGATAGGATTGAATTATTAATCGTGATATTCTGACAAGTTCGGTTAATTGAGAATGGTTTATAGAATTTCCAGAAATGGCAATTAAGCATTCTTGAATTTTATTTTTATCAAACCCCGACAAATTTTCCCTCTATAATTCAACATTAGTTGATTACACTTTCAGTAGTCCCAGTTTATATCCAGATTTCCTAGCCGTAGTGATGTTCAATTGAACATCCCTACCCATAAATTATTTATATGTTTCTTTTCTGTCGTCCAACAAATCTTTTAGTCGTTCAATTTTGTACCCAGATTGTTTTGAAACATCAATCAATTTCTGGAAACAAGTATATCTTTGGCTAAACTCCTTCGACTTCTCCTCGAAGTAATCTTTCTTCTTGTTTGGTTTGCTGTCAACTTTCATTAGCGATAGACCGGACAATGTGAACAGCCACTCAAGCAATTCTTCAAAGTTTTCTTTGCTGAAGTACAAAACATTTCCGTACTGAT